>JACCUC010000089.1 GCA_013812065.1 Thermoleophilaceae bacterium
CGACCGCGACCCTGGCCACGCCGAGCGAGTGGCGGTAGGTCCACGGCGACTTGGCGTCGACGACCTGCGCGAAAGCCTCGCTGACTCGGTCGAGGGTCTCCTCGTCGGCCTCGAGGACACGGTCTTCGGGCTCCATGGTCGCCACCCGCAATTGCAGCTCGTCGCCCTCGAGCGTAAGGTCGGCCCAGAAATCCTCGTCGTGCTCGACGGCCTCGAAGGCATCGACCAGCGCGGGGTCGAACCAGGTCCCCGAGCGGGCCCGAGCCATCTCGCAGGCGATCTCCCGCCCCGCTACCGAGTACACCTCGACGGTCTGGGCGAGGCCGAGGATGCGACCGAGCAGCGAGTTCTCGCCGCCGGTGAGGCCGGCCGGGTAGCCAGCGCCGTCCCAGTGCTCGTCGAGGCCGCGGATGGCCTCGGCGGTCGCCAAGGGGAAGCCGAGCGAGCGGGCGATGCCGGCGCCGCGCTCGCAGCGCAGCTGGGTGAGCTCCCGCGTGCCCTCGGCGCCCGAGCGCGAGACCGCCACCATCTGGCGGGCACGCTCGAGCAGCGAGCCGTTCGGACGCGCGCTGCGCAGGACGTGTCCTAGCGAGTCGCGCGTACGGGGCCAGTGGGTCGTCTTGCGGTCGCGCTTGACCTCTTGGTCGTGGGCGGCGAAGAGTGCGCTGACCTTGGCCGCGTTGCTCGAGCACCCCGCGTCCTTGAGAAGCAGCGCGTAGAAGAGATCCGAGCGCTCGTCGAGCCCGAGCGCGAGCTCCTCGGCGATCCGCATGCCGACCAGACAGGTCCGCGCCGAGTGGCCGATCGGCTGGCCCTCGGTGAGGTCGAGCGCCGCCGAGAGCGCGGACAGGACCTCGGACAGCCTGATGTCGGTCGAGAGGAGCATGCGGGAGGGCGGCCCGAACCGCTTGCGGCGCTTATCGTCACGGCGGCCGGGGCGCTTGAGTGGTCTACGCGCCAAGACGTGGCGTCGGTCCACTCCTCCGCCCCGTTCGCCCCACCCCCGCGCTCTGCTATCAGTCGGCGACGGTGGCTGGCGTGCGGTCGACGAGACGGAGGGGACTTATGGCGGCCGGCGCCGAGGCGGGGGCCTTCGGGTGACCTCGCCGACCCCTGCCACCGATCCGCCGCCATCCGCGGGCGTGCGCTCCCCGCGCTCCCGCGCCGGCCGGCTGATCGATCGAGTGCTGCTCACCAGCTGGCGCTCGATCGTCGAGTTCGTCGATGACCGAGCGCATCGTCCGGCCGCCGAGATCGCCTTCTTCGCCGCCCTGTCCTCGATCCCGCTCGCGCTGCTGCTCGTCGGGTCGTTCGGAGTGGTGATCGAGAATGCCGACGTGCGCGGCCGTGTGATCGACACGGCGTTCGAGTACATCCCGCTCGCCAACGATTCCGACCGGGCCCTGCTCGAGCGCACGATCGCCGAGTCGCTCGCGGGCGCCGGGCGCCTCGGGGTCGTTTCGGTGTTGCTCTTGGTCGCCGCCGCCACCGGCATCATGAGCGCCCTGCGCAAGGCCATCAACACGGCCTGGGACATCGAGGCGAGCCCTCCGCTCGTGCGCCGCAAGCTCTTCGACCTCGCGCTCGTGGTCGGCGGGACGGGCGTGCTCGCGGTCTCGCTGTCGGTCACGGTCCCGCGTCGGGCGGCGGCGCTCGCCGACCGTGACGAGGCGGGCTTCACACTCGCCGCCACCCTGCTCGACGCCCTCGGCGACGTGATCGCCTTCGCCTTGACGGCGCTCGTCATCCTCTTCCTCTACCGAGTCCTGCCGGTCGAGCGGCCGAAGGTGCGCGAGATCTGGCCGGGAGCGCTCGTGGCCGCGGCGCTGCTCGTCGTGGTCAAGGGCGCGCTCGAGCTCTACTTCGAGCATCTCGCCGACTTCGGCGCACTGTACGGCTCGCTCGGCGCGCTCATGGCCATGCTCCTGTTCTTCTTCGGCGCTGCGAACGTGCTCGTCTTCGGGGCCGAGTTCGCCTCGGAGTGGTCGCGACTGCCCTCCGACGAGGAGTGCGGGCGGATCGTGGCTCGCGCGCGCGGCCGCGCGCGCGGAGTCGTGCGACGGCGGAGGACGTGAGCGACGGGCGGGCGAGCGTAGGCGGACCGGCGCGGTACTCGCGCCGGCACGTGCTAGGCCGTGGCGCCCGCGTAGCCGGCGCGGGGGTTCTCGGGCCCTCACTGCTTGCCGGCTGCGCCGGTCGGCACGAGCCTCCCCGCCGCCGCCGCCGGACCGGCTACGGCCCGCTCGTCCCCGATCGACACGGGCTGCTCGATCTCCCGCGCGGCTTCAGCTACCGGATCCTCTCGGAGGCCGGCGACCGCCTGCCCGGCGGCGGCCGGGTGCCCGGCAAGCACGACGGCATGGCCGCCTTCGCGAGCGGCGGGCGCGCCACGATCCTCGTGCGCAACCACGAGCTCGAGGGCTCTGTAGGCGAGGGCTCGGCCGTCGAGGGCCGCCGACCGTACGACCGCGGGGAGCCCGGCGGGACGACGGCGATCGTCGTCGGCCCCGACCGGCGCACGCTCGGCGAGTCGGTGACCTCATCGGGCACGCGCGTCAACTGCGCCGGCGGCCGGACGCCGTGGGGCACGTGGCTCACCTGCGAGGAGGACCGCTCAGACGACCACGGCTACGTGTTCGAGGTCGAGCCGGGCGAGAACGAGGGAGCCCTCAGCCGCGAGCCGATCCGTGCGATGGGCTCCTTCTCGCACGAGGCGGTCGCGATCGACCCGCGAACGGGGATCGTCTACCTGACCGAGGACGCGGCGCGCGGGGGGGTGATTCGCGGCGGAGAGCAGGGCCGGCGGGTCGAAAGCTTCCTGTACCGGTTCGTGCCCGCCGACCGCGGCCGCCGGCCCGGGGCGCTGGGGCGGGGTGGCCGCCTCCAGGCGCTCTTACTCGAGCAGCGCGCGGCCGCGCGAGCCGACGGTCTCACGCAAGGGCGAGAGGTCGAGGTGGCGTGGAGGGACGTCGATCCCGAGGACGCCCACGACAGCGCCCTCAACCGGGGCGCGGTCCGGTTCAACCGCCTCGAAGGCGCGGACTTCGCCGGCGGCGCGCTTTGGTTCTCGGACACGGCCGGCGGCATGCGCGGGCAGGGTCAGATGTTCCGCTACCGCCCCGGGCCGAACACGCTCGAGCTCTTCCTCGAGAGCCGGGAGCCGGGTCGGATGAGGGCGCCCGACAACGTGGTCGTCGCTCCGTGGGGGGACGTGTGGTTCGCCGAGGACTGGGGCGACGGACGCAATCGTGTGGTCGGTATCACCCCGGCGGGAAGGACCTACGCGTTCGCGAGCTACCGCGGGGGCGAGTCCGAGCTCGCGGGGCCGTGCTTTGCGCCCGACGGGCGAACCTTCTTCGTGAACGTGTACGAGCCGGGAATGACGATCGCGGTGTGGGGTCCTTTCGACCCGGGCGGCGCGGCGGGCCGAGCGCGGATGGCTCGGGCGGCGCCGCCGCGTGAGCTCGGACCGCTCGTTTCTGGGGACCTTCGGGAGGCGGCTGCGCGCCGGGGAATCGGGACGTTCGAGGCGGCGGCGTACGAGCGGCTCGGCGTGCCGCTCGGTTGAGCGAGCCGGCGGCGGCGGCGGCGGGGACCGGCTCTCTACGGCTGCCTCGTCCGTCAGAGCCCGGCGACGAACTTGCGGCCGGTCACGACCTGAGCGGCACGCAGTCCGGTGAACAGGCGCAGGCTGTGCGCCACGCCGAGCGCCGAGGACAACGTGGATAGACGCGAGCTGTCCTCCCCCTCGAACAGCCCGGCCCGTATCAGCTCCAGGTACCACTCGACCGTCGCGGCGAGCGTCTCGTCGAAGGGCCGCGCCGAGAAGCCGAGCTCGCGCTCGGCTTTCGCCGAGCTGAAGCGCCAGTCCTGGGCCATGAGCTCGTAGCCCTGCGCCGAGACCAGCCCGGGGAGTGCCAGGGTCTCGCGCACCCGCGCGGCCACCGCAACCTCACCGGGGAGGACGAACACCGGGTGATGGATGTCCGAGAGCTCTCCGAGCCGGTCTATGAAGTCCGGCCACCTCAGGTTCTCGCCGCCGAGGATGTAGCGCTGGCCCGGACGCCCGCGCTCGGCGGCGAGGAGGTGACCCGCGGCGACGTCCGACACGTCGACGAAGTTCATCGGCGCGTCGATTACCGCGGGAAGACGACGGCGAAGGTAGTTACCGACCGTCTGCGTCGAGTTCTCGCCCGGCTGCGAGCGGTCGACCGGAACGCCGAGGACGTAGCCCGGGTTGACGACGACGACCTCGATGCCCAGTCGCTCACCCGCCTCGAGCGCCTCCCGCTCGCCCTGACGCTTCGAGTCCGGGTACAGCAGCCCCAGCCAGTTCTCGGGGTACTCGGTGGTCTCGTCGGCGGGGCCGTTCGACGCGGTGCCGATGGCCGAGATAGTCGACGTGATTACGACGCGCCCCACGCCCTCGGCCGCCGCGGCCTCGACGGCGATGCGCGGGGCGCGGGCGTTCATGCCCCACACGAGCTCCGCCGGGCTCGAGCCGACGTAGCCCGCGGTGTGGAAGAGCACGTCCGAACCCCGCAGAGCCTTGCGCATGGCGGTGAAGTCGAGCGCATCGGCCCTCGACCGCTTGAACTCGATGCCGCGGAGCACGTCGAGCTTGTTCGGGTCGCGGTAGACGACCCGTACCTCGTCACCGCGCTCGTCCAGAAGCCGCGCGACATGGGCGCCGAGGAAGCCGGTCGCACCGGTGATGGTCGCCTTCACCTGACTCTCCCTCCCGAGCTCCGGCTCCCTGCCGGTCGCTCTCCTCGCTGATCGCCGCTCTCACACCCGCCGGCGACAGGCACGCTACCGCGTCTTCGTTCCGGGGCGCGGATCGCCGGCCGGCGACCCGTGGCGGAGGCGGCGTGCTTCGTCTCCTGCTGCTCGTCGCGCGCCTCGTGCAGGGCTTCTCGACCGGTGGGGAGTACGGCGGCGCGATGACCTTCGTCGCCGAGCACGCGCCCGACAAGGAGCGCGGGTTTCGCGCGAGCTGGCTCGAGTTCGGGACGCTCGCCGGATTCGTGATGGGTTCCGGCCTCGTCACCGCGCTCACCGTCCTGCTCCCTCCGCCCGACCTGTTGAGCTGGGGCTGGCGGATCCCCTTCCTGGTCGGGGGGCCGCTCGGGCTGATCGGGCTCTACCTGCGGTTCAAGCTGGGCGAGACCCCGGCCTTCGAGCAGAGCGACGACTCCGGCGAGGAGGGGGAGGGTGGCCGTGGCATCAAGGCGCAGCTGCGGGAGACGGTCGTCGGACAGGCGCGGCCTCTGCTCGTCTGTGCCGGGCTGGTCGTCGTCTTCAACGTCACCGACTACATGCTGCTGGCCTACATGCCGACCTATCTGACCGAGAACCTCGCGTTCGACATGACCACCGGCCTGCTGCTCGTGATGCTCGTGATGGTGGTGATGATGGGCCTCACCCTGCTGGTCGGGCGCCTGTCCGACCGCATCGGGCGGCGGCGGATCGTCCTGACCGGATGCATCGGCTTCCTCGTCTTGTCGCTCCCGTGCTTCCTTCTCATCCAGCAGCGAACGACCGGAGCGATCTTCGCCGGCCTTCTTGCGCTCGCCCTCGTGCTCGTCTGCTTCACGGGCACGATGCCTGCGGCCCTACCGGCACTCTTCCCGACCCGCGTGCGCTACGGCGCGCTCTCGATCGGGTTCAACGTCTCGGTCGCCCTCTTCGGCGGCACGACGCCCCTCATCGTCGCCGCGCTCATCACGACAACGGGGAATACCCTGATGCCCGCGGTGTACCTCATGTTCGCCGCGGCGGTCGGGGCCGTCGCCGCCTACTTCATGCGGGAGACCGCCGGACGCTCGCTGAAGGGGTCCGCCCCTACCGTGGCGAGCGACGCGCCGACGCCAAAGGTCGCGTAGCTCGGAAGGAGGCCGATGGCGAAGCTCCCCGCGGCCATCAGGATCATCGTCGCGGCGAGGACCTTCTGGCGGCCGATCCGATCTCCCAGCGAGCCGAAGACCACCCCGCCGAGCGGGCGCACGGCCAGGGCCGCCGCGAAGGTACCGAAGGTCGCCAGGACCTGTGAAGAAGGATCACCGGGAAAGAAGACTGCGCCCAGCGTCACGGCGAGGAAGCTGAAGATGCTGTAGTCGAACCACTCGACGGCATTCCCCACACCCGCCGCCGCGACCGCCCGCCGAAGCGACCGGGGGTCGACGACGGTGACGCCGTCGCCCGCCCCCCAGTCAGCGGGTTCTTCGCCGCGCTGCGTCTCGGGCGGGT
Organism: Thermoleophilaceae bacterium; assembly: GCA_013812065.1. GTDB lineage: Bacteria > Actinomycetota > Thermoleophilia > Solirubrobacterales > Thermoleophilaceae > JACCUC01. The sequence goes on from JACCUC010000089.1 coordinate 6,250, forward strand.
CTTCGGAGGGGGTCATATAACTCCAACCGCCGCTTTCTTTAACGCGGCGGGTGGCCTCTGTCCGGTGACGCCGGATGCCTCCTGCGAGCACCAGCGCACGGCACGCGGGTCTCAGGCACGCAGCTTGTAGCCCGTCGCGAACAGCCGGTAGTTGACCGCGAACAGGGCGAAGGTGGCCAGCGAGAGAAAGGCGAGCGACAGTCCCACGTCCGCCTCGGAGTAGCCGAGGAAGCCATAGCGGACGAGGCCGATCATGTAGTAGACCGGGTTGAACTGGGTGATGGTCTCGAACGGCTCGGGCAGCAGGGTTGCCGAGTAGAAGACCCCGCCCAGGAAGATCAGCGGCTGGAGCACGAAGGTCTGGGCGAAGGAGACGTCGTCGAACTGCTCGGCGCGCACCCCGATGAGCACCCCGAGCTGGGCGAAGAAGAAGCCCACCAGAAACAGCGCCGGCAGCAGGACGAGCGCGTGCTCGACCGGTATGTCGACGAGCACCGACGCCGCCGAGAAGGTCAGGATCGCCACGATCATCCCCCGCAGGAAGCCACCGAAGGAGAAGGCGAGGAGCAGCTCGAGCGCCGAGGCCGGCGACGAGAGCTGGTCGTCGATAGCGCGCTGGAAGTTCTGCTGGAGGATCGACGAGGAGTTGTTCGAGAAGGCGTTGATCGCCCAGGCCATGAGGATCAGCCCCGGGACGATGAAGACGACGTAGTCGATGCCATGCAGCTTGTCGATTCGCGAGCCCAGGGCGGCGCCGAAGACCGAGATGTAGAGGAAGGTCTCGAGCAGCGGAGCCCCGAGGGTCTGGCGCTTGATCTTGAAGAAGCGGTTGAGCTCGCGCCGCAGCAGGGAGAAGAAGCGGATCTGCGTGGCGCTCATTGGGCAACATCGACGATCCGGGCCCGCGAGAGCTCGTTGCGGCCGACGAGCTCCAGGTAGGCGTCCTCGAGGCTCGCGACGCCGAACTCGGCGGCGAGATCGTGGCTCGTGCCCTCGGCGACGATCTGGCCGCCGTTGATGAAGGCGATCCGGTCGCAGAGCTGCTCGGCCTCTTCGAGGTAGTGCGTCGTCAGCAGGATCGTCGTGCCCTCGGCGTTGATGCGCTGGACGTACTGCCACAGCTCGAGGCGCAGCTCGACGTCGACTCCGGCGGTCGGCTCGTCGAGGATGAGCAGCCTCGGGCGGTGCATCAGGGCGCGGGCGAGGATCAGCCGTCGCTTCATCCCTCCCGAGAGCGTCCTCGTGCTCTCGTCCTTCTTGGCGGTCAGCGAGAAGACGTCGAGGAGCTCCTTGGTGCGCTCCCGGCGCTCCCTTCTGGGCATCCCGAAGTAGCCGGCGTGGTAGTCGAGCGTCTCCGCGGCCGTCAGGAACCAGTCGAGGTTCACGTCCTGCGGCGCGAGGCCGACCGCGAGCCGCGCCTCGGAACCGTCCTCGACGGCGTCGTGGCCGAAGACGCGGATCGTCCCCGCGGTCGGTCGCGCGAGCCCGGTCGTGCAATGGATGAGCGTGGACTTGCCCGCGCCGTTCGGCCCCAGCAGGCCGAAGAACTCCCCCGCCTCGATTTCGAGCGACACGCCCCGCAGGGCCTCGGTGCCGGTCGAATAGCGCTTGGAGAGGTCGGCGATCTGGAGTGCCATCAGACGCGCCAGGTGGGCAGGAAGGTCACCGGCGGGGTGAAGGTGTCGAAGAGCATGGGACAATCATGCACCTTCGATCCGACTTGAAGTCAAGGCCGCTCGCGACGGCCGTCGCGCCGAGCCGCTAGCTCGACATGGGTCGGGGAGGGCCGCCGGCGACGCTCCGGTCCCGTGCCTCGGCGAAGGTCACGAGTCGCCGGCGGTCCTCATCCCAGAGCTTGAGCCGGACGGCGCGCAGTCCGTCGAGCAGCGACAGCGTCGGCACGTCGTGGAAGATCGCGTTCTCGTCGTGCGCGCGCTGGAGGTTGTAGTTGGGGATGCGTGCGCTCAGGTGGTGGACGTGATGCAACCCGATGTTGCCTGTGAAGAAGCGCAGCGGTCTCGGCAGCTTCAGGTAGGAGCTGCCTCGCAGGGCCGCGTCCGCGTAGCTCCAGTCACCCGTGCTCTCCCAGTAGGTGTCCTCGAACTGGTGCTGGACGTAGAACAGCCAGACGCCCGCCGCGGCCGCCAGCAATGTGGCAGGCCAGTGGACGATCAGATACTCCCTCCACCCGATGGACCAGCACGCGAGGCCGACCATCACGACCAGCGCGAGGTTGGTGAGCATCACGCTGCGACGGATCCGCGGCCGCGCGGAGCGGGACACGAAGCGCGGCTGCACGACTAGCGCAAAGGTGGGCCCGATCCCGAACATGACGAGCGGGTTGCGGAACAGTCGGTACCCGAGCCGCCGGATGGGCGTCATGCTCTCGTACTCCGCGACGGTGAAGGTGGGCAGATCCCCGACCCCGCGCCGGTCGAGGTCTCCGGCGGTGGCGTGGTGCACGGCGTGCTCGTGCCGCCACGCCTCGAAGGGCGAGAACACGAGCAGCCCCAGGGCGGTGCCGACCCACCGGTTCGCGCGCTTGGACGGCAGGAACGATCCGTGTGTGCAGTCGTGGAAGACGATGAATGTGCGCAGGAGAAATCCCGCGGCGGGAAGCGCCAGCGCCAGCGTCAGCAGGTACGACACGTCGAGCGCGAGGTACATGGCGACCAGGAGCGCGAGGTAGGGGACGACGGACGTCGCCAGGTCGAGCAGGCTGCGACCGAGGTGGGGTCGCTCGTAGGCGGCGACCGCATCCCGCCAGTACGGACGCGCCGGACGCGCCGTGCCCGCTTTTGTCCCCGCCGTCACCCTCGCTCCTACGCTCATCGCTCCTCCGTACGTCGCCCCGGTCGGCGCTCCGCGAAACGGTCACGCGGGTCGACCTACCCAAGGTGGCTCATCCTATCGGCGGTCGCCGCGAGACGGATCGTAGCTCGCATACGCTCGTCGAGGTATCTGAGCCAAGGCAGGTCCTTGCGTCGCGCAGGGTCTAGGCTGTGGGGCATGTGTCGCAACATCCGAACCCTCCACAACTTCGATCCCCCGTCGACCGAGGAGGAAGCCCGCGCGGCGGCCCTCCAGTACGTCCGGAAGGTAAGCGGCTACACCAGGCCCTCACAGGCGAACGCCGCGGCGTTCGACCGCACCGTCGAAGCCGTGTCCCAAGCCACCGTGGAGCTCCTGGACGACCTCGTCACCTCGGCGCCGCCGAAGGATCGCGAAGCGGAAGCAGCAAAGGCGAGAGCACGCAGCGCGGCGCGGTACGCCGCCTAGCTCGAGCGCCGGCCCGCTGAGTCCGGGACGTTTCCTCTACCGTTCAGCGAAGGTATGCGCGCGCAGCAACGCTGTCTCCGTGGCCGTAGCGAGGCGGCCTCACGCGGCCGGCGGCCGGGCACGGACGAACGGGGGGATGAGGACTAGAGCGATGGCCGGCCGGACACGCGTTTCATTTGCCTCGGTCCGAACCGGCCGCAGGCCAAGCGGGCGGTGAGCGACTTGACGGTGGCCTTCACCGTTGGCCTCGTGTGCGCGGTCGTGTCCGCCTTCGGGACCAATCTCAGCTTTCTCTACAAGCACCGCGGCGCCGTGGCCGCCCCGGACGTCGACATCCGCAAGCCGCTGCGCAGCGCGATCGACCTCTTCCGCTCGAAGTGGTGGACGATCGGCTGGGCGGTCGCAGTGGTGGCGTTCGGGGCCCACGTCGCCGCGCTTGCCCTCCTTCCCCTGTCGCTCGCTCAGTCCGTTCTCTCCGGCGGCTTTGTGCTCCTCGCCGTGCTCGCTGAGCGCTACTTCGGGTTCGACCTCGGTCGACGCCAGTGGTTTGGAGTGGTTCTGGTCGCAGTCTCGCTCGCTCTCATCGGCGTGACCGGCATGGGCGGCGGCAGCAACTCCCAGTACTCGATCGCCGGAATGATCCTCTTCGAGGGCGGCGCACTCGCGCTCGGGCTGCTGTTCGTCTTCTCGCACCGGGTGCCCCGGCTTCGCGCGCAGCGCGGCGTACTGCTGGGGGCGGCTGCGGGCATCGGTTTCGGAATCTCGGACGTGGCTGTCAAGGCGTTGAGTGGAGACCTCGACAGCGGCCTGCCGGGTCTCGTGAGCGCATGGTCGGTCTTGATCGTGCTCACCGGCATCGGCGCCTTCTTCGCATCCGCGCGAAGCCTTCAGATCGGCGAGGGCGTGTCGGTGATAGCGGTCACCTCGGTGGCAGCCAACCTGTCGGCGATCCTGGCCGGAGTGCTCGTCTTCGGGGATCCGCTCGGGGAGGACGCTCTCGTGGTGATCGCGCGCGTGACCGCGTTCGTGCTCGTGCTGGTGGCCGCCGGGCTGATGCCGGCGCCCGTCCGGGCGGGCGAGGCCATGAAGAAGTCGTCAAGCGCAGACGAGGGGTCCCGGTCGCCGAGCCCCGCTTAGCTGGGGTTGGCCGGACGCGGGGCGACGCGACCCTGTGGCCGGCTATCCCGCGCTGACCGCCGAGCGCTCGTCGAGAAGCTCGGCGAGCTCGCTCGCGTGACGCTGGCGGATGCCGCTGAACGTAGCCCTGCCCTTCGGGGAGAAGACCGCGATCCTCGTGCCGAGCCACCGCCGGCCCCTCATCTCGACTCGAGCGATGTCCTCATGCCGAAGAGACAGCGTTCGGCGGGGTGCCACGAAGATCAGTCGACGGTCGGTGACGACGAGGACCCCGTCGTGACCGGCGTTGATCCCCGCGGCCATGTCGAGGATCTCTTCACCCTCACCGAGCAGGTCGCCCAGGCTCCCGAGCACTGTTCGGGTCTCAGCGATCGCACGGCTTCTATGGCCAACCGCGTCGATTTCGGCGGGTTGAGGCTCGGGCTTTCTCTCCGAGGAGGGCGACGAACTTCGCGCGAGCCGCAGCCTTCGCGACTTCCGCAGCGCGCGGTCGTGCTCGCGATCGGCTCGCCTCAGCGCCCTCTCCGCCTCCGCGAGTTGGCCGATCTCGGCGCGCTGGCGCTCGCGCATGGGACCGGCGGCGGCCTCGACCGCGTCCCGCTTGCTCTCGGACGGTGACATCGAGAAGACGCTTCCGTGTCAGCGGCGGAGGTTCCGCGGCATCCTGACGCTGGCCCGAGGAGGCACCACGACCGAGCTGCGCGAAGGTTCCTTCACAGGGGGGTCCGCGCGCTGAGCCCGTGCGCCGGGGTCGATCATGCGGCTCATGGTCTCAAACAAGGCGGGGCGTGGTGCGCGACCCTTCCCGCTCATCGTGAGGTCTCGGATGCTCGAGATCGGAGCGGCATCGGCTGTGGCGCCGCCGATTGGCGCGCGCACGCGGCGACACGCTCCAGCAGCAGCGTACGCTCGCGTGCATTCTGCGTGAGCGCTCCCGCGCGCTCGAACTCCACCCGCGCCTCGTCGAAGCGGCCGAGCCTGGCGAGGAGGTCGCCGCGGACGCTCGGCAGGAGGTGGTAGTTCGCCAGCGACGGCTCGGCGGTCAGCCCGTCGACGATCTCGAGGCCCGCTGCCGGGCCGAAGGCCATTGCGAGTCCGACCGCACGGTTCAGCTCCACGACCGGGGACGGCGCGACCTGGGCGAGCGCATCGTAGAGCGCCGCGATGCGCACCCAGTCCGTCTCTTCCGGGGTACGCGCTCGCGCGTGGCAGGCGGCTATCGCGGCTTGGAGGGCGTACGGGCCGAGCATGCCGCCAAGCTCCACGGCGCGCTCGAGCGCCGCGAGACCGCGATGGACGAGCACGTGATCCCAGCGCGCGCGGTCTTGGTCGAGCAGCAGGACGGGCTCTCCCGACGGGCCGATCCGGGCCCTCGAGCGCGACGCCTGGATCTCCATCAGGGCGACGAGGCCGTGGACCTCCGGCTCCTTCGGAGCGAGCTCGGCCAGGATGCGGCCGAGGCGAAGCGCCTCCTCGCCCAGCGTGGGTCGCATCCAGTCGTCACCGGCTGTCGCCGAGTAGCCCTCGTTGAAGACGAGGTAGACGACCTCGAGCACCGACCCCAGACGGTCGGCGAGCTCGTCCCGGCCGGGGACCTCGAAGGGGACGCGGGCCTCGCCGAGGGTCCGCTTGGCCCGGACGATGCGCTGGGCGACGGTCGACTCCTTGACGAGGAACGCGCGCGCGATCTCGTCGGTCGTCAGCCCTCCGAGCAGGCGCAGCGTGAGCGCAACGCGTGCCTCGGTCGAGAGCACCGGATGGCAGGTCGTGAACACCAGGCGCAGGAGGTCATCGCCGATGTCGTCGTCGATCGCGGCGTCGAGATCGGGCTCGGTGATCGCCTGCCCGTCCTCGAGCTCGCGACCGAGCTCCTCGTGCTTGCGCTCGAGGCGCCGGGCTCGACGCAGCCGGTCGATCGCGCGGTGCTTCGCGGTGGCCATGAGCCAGGCGCCCGGGTTGTCCGGGACGCCCGACTCCGGCCACTGCTCGAGTGCGGCGACGAGGGCCTCCTGGGCGAGGTCCTCGGCCAGACCGACGTCGCGGACGATCCGCGCGAGACCGGCGATGAGCCGGGCCGACTCGATCCGCCAGACCGCGTCGATCGCGCTATGCGCATCGGAAGCCGCCACGACACCCGACTACTGGTTCGCGGCCGCCTGCTCGCGGATGCGCTGCTCCTGCTCCCTGAGCTCTGGCGTGAGCTCCTCACCGAAGTCCTCGGCCTCGAACACCTGGCGGATCTCGATCTCGGCCTCGCCCTCGAGCGGGTCGGGGCAGCGCTTGACCCACTCGATGGCCTCTTCCCTGGACCTGACCTGGATCAGCCAGTAGCCGGCGATCAGCTCCTTGGACTCGGTGAACGGCCCGTCGACCACGGTCCGCTCCCGTCCCGAGAACTTGACGCGCGCCCCCTTCGAGCTTGGTTGCAGACCTTCGCCCGCCAGGAGAACGCCGGCCTTCACCATCTCCTCGTTGTACCTGCCCATCTCGGCGAGGAGCTCCTCGCTCGGCATGACGCCGGCCTCCGTGTTCTCATCGGCCTTGAGTAGGACCATGAATCGCATCGTGGTGCCTCCTGGGGTTGGGGTCTGAGCCGGGCTCTCCCTGGCTCGTTCTACCTACGCGTCGAACGACGCGCCGCGAAATCGACACGTCGCGCAAGTTTCTTTGGTGGTCCGCGGGGATGGGGCGGGCGGCTGCGGCTGGTGGGAGCGGGCGGCGACGAAGGGCGCGCTCGACGGCGTAGTCTTCAGGGCACGTTGGGTCATTAGGCGCCGGTGGGCCGGCGCGGAGAGGAGAGCGCATGGGACATCCGGTCGTCCACTTCGAGATCATCGGAAACGACGCGGAGAAGCTGAGGAGCTACTACTCCGAGCTTTTCGGGTGGGAGATCGACTCCGACAACCCAATGAACTACGGGATCGTACCGCGCGAAGGGAACGTCTCGGCCGATGGGATCGGAATCGGCGGCGGCGTCGGAGCGGCGCCCGAGGGCTACCCCGGTCACGTCACCTTCTACATCCAGGTGCCCGACGTGGAGGCCGCCCTGGCGAAGGCCGAGAGCCTCGGCGGGTCGCGGACGATGGGGCCGGACGACGTGATGGAAGGGGTCGAGATAGGCCTCTTCAACGACCCCGAGGGCCACTTGGTCGGTGTCGTCAACTCGGCGTCGTAGCCTCGATCCACCGATCCACCCGGTTCCGCGATCGCCCGGGCTCGGCGAACTCCGGAAGCCAAGGTGATGACGCGCCCCCCGCGACGCTTGCAGAGGGGCGTCCGGGGGCGCGGCACAGAAAGGGGTATGAAGTCCTTCCGTACCTCGGTATGAACGTCGGAGACCAGTCCCGGTTGGACGTTTACGGCCGAGAAGCGCTGGAAAGGATGCGGCCAAGAAGGGGTATGGAGCCTTCGCAACGACAGTCCTCTCGGGCTGTGTTCGAGGAGGTTCATATGAGGCGCAAGGCGCTTGCAGGTGTCGTGGCCGTGGCTGCGATGGCGATTTCCGCTCCGGCGGCGTTCGCGGTTGGTGGGCCGAACTCACCCGGCCAGTCCGGAAAGTTCAACCCGAATAGCGGCCCTTGCCAGGGTCCAAACGACCAGCCGAACTGCCCGGGGCCACAGAAGTAGCTCGATAGCGAGCGAGGAGTCGAGGGTCGGGGCTCTGGCCCCGGCCCTCTGTGGGTGACATCGGATCGATTCGCGATCCGGCTTGTCGGTGCTTGGCGTTTGCGCGCCGCGCTCTGGACTCGTTCAGTCGTTCAAGTCGAGTTCTCGAACCCGAGCCTCGCCCCGGTCAAGCAGGTCGCGCGGCGTGGGTAGTGGTCGGTGGCCGCCACCTCCGCCACCCCGCGAGAGCCGTGGAAGCCAGCTGCGACCGCCCCCGACCTTTCCGGCCCGCCGCCGATTCGAGCGGCCCCGCCCGGCGGCCCTGCCGCCGCCTCCTCGCGAGGACTCCCTCCGTTTGGCAAGGTGATCTGCCCGCCGGTCTCGACCGCGGCCGTTCGATCCGGGTCCGTCGCCCCCTCGGCCCTCGGCGTGACCCCTTCCGGGATTTCGCTGTTGGGACTTGCCGCCGCGACGGTTCTGGTCGCGGCCAGCCCCGGGCGGTTGCACGCCTCGGGATAAGGGCCCGCGGCCAGCCTTATCGTCGCGCTTACTCCTGTGGCCTGGCGCGCCCTGCGCGAAATTCCTGTCGGACAAGCCGCTCGCCTTCTCGCCGCTCGTGACTTCGCCGCGGCGCTCGACCGACGATCCGGAGACGACGCTTGCCACTTCGTTGGCGGCCCGCCCGACGGCGGCCTGCGCCTTGTCCACGAAACTCGGATCTGTCACCGCCACCCCACCGAGGACGCCGCC
>JACCUC010000110.1 GCA_013812065.1 Thermoleophilaceae bacterium
GCCCGGTGCCCGTCGCAGGCGGGCGTCGTGGCCCCGCTCGTCGCCACAGGCGGCGGGCCAGCCCGAGCTCGCGCCATTCGGGGCGACCGTTGACGACCGCACGGGTTCCCCCGCCCGCCACCGTCACGTGAGCGAGCTCCCGCCGGATGGCGAAGTCGACGGCCCCGGCCTCGAGCTCGCGCGCGGGGCCTGCAGCGTTAGCGCGCGATCCCGACCCGATCTCCGCGAGCCGCTCGGCGTCGACGCCCGCGGCCTCGCGGGTCCGCGCGAGGGTCTTGTCGAGCAGCCGCGCGGCGCTGTTGGCCCGGGTCTCGAGCTCTCGCTCGACCGCGCCGCGCGCGATCAGCGTCGTCCCCGCGCCGACGAGCATCGCGATCAGCACCAGGCCGAGACCGAACGGGACGAGCGTCTGGGTGCGCACCGACGAGCGCAGCGGACCGCCGGCCTTAGCGTCGCGCTCGGCACCTGGCCCGCCCTCGGCGGGGCGCTTGAGGACGGCGGAGGCCATGTCGCTAGCTATTCGGCCCTCTGGGCCGGCGACTTGAGCGTGCACCCCCGCGGACCGGCGACCTTTCGTGTCGCGACGCCGCGGGGGCGGGCGGCGCGGCTCAGGCCTCGAGCGCCCGCACCGCGTTCGTGAAGCCCTCGGCGTAGGTCGGAAACTGGGACACGGTGTCTCGCAGGACCTCGAGCGGAGCGCGCAGCTTGATCGCCATCGCGGCCTGGTGAATCCACTCCCCGGCGAGCGGCGCCACCGCCCACGTCCCGACGAGCAGTCCCCGCTCGCGGTCGGCCACGAGCTCAAGCTCCTGGCCTCGGGGCTCCTGCTCGTAGGTCACCGGACGCGCGATCGACGCCACGAGGTCGAGGCGGGCGGTCGCCACGTCCAGGCCCTCGGCGCGAGCCTGTTCGGCGGTGAGCCCGACGGCGGCGACCTCGGCATCGCTGAACACCACGCGCGGGATCGCCGCGTAGTCGGCGCGAGCGTCCTGGCCGAGGATGTCTGCGGTCGCGATGCGGGCCTGGTAGGTCCCGACGTGCGTGAAGGCCGCGACACCCGTCACGTCGCCGATCGCCCAGACCCCATCGCCGGCGCGGCAGCGCTCGTCGACCGGCACCTCACCGCCCTCCCCGAGCTCGATCCCCGCCTGGTCGAGGCCGAGATCGCCGGTGCGGGGGCGCCGGCCGATGGCCACGAGCAGCTCGGCCCCCGAGACCGGCTCTCCGCCGTCGAGCGAGACCCTGCGGCGCCCGTCCCCGTCGCGATCCACCCGGGTCGCCCGCGCGCCGGTGCGCACCTCGATTCCCTCGTCGCGCAGCGCCTCGGCGAGCAGTTCCCCGACGCGCGGGTCCTCGCGCGGCAGGAGACGGTCCGAGGCGTGCACGAGCGTCACCTCCGCGCCCACCCGGCGCAGGAACTGACTCAGCTCGAGCCCCACCGGGCCGCCGCCGAGCACGACCACCGACTCCGGCACCTCCGAGAGCAGAGTGGCCTCGCGGTTGGTCCAGTAGCCGGCCTCCTCGAGCCCCTCGATCGCGGGGACGTCGGCCGTGGTTCCCGAGGCCACGACGATGCGGTCGGTCTCCAGCGTCTCGCCCGCGACCTCGACCCGGCCCGGCCCGACGACACGGGCGGGGCCACGGTAGAGCGTCGCACCCTTCTCCTCGAGCGCCCCGGCGGGCGCGGAGTCGTCGAGGTGGCGGACCATCTCGTCGCGGTAGGCCGCGACCTCGGAGAAGCGCTGCTCGGGCTCGCCGAGCCCCGCGGCCCGGCGCGCGTCCGAACGAGCCTCGGGCGGGCGCAGGAGGGTCTTGCTCGGGATGCACGCCCAGTAGGGGCACTCGCCACCGACGAGCTCGCGCTCGCATGCGGCCACCCGCAGGCCCGCGTCCGCGAGCTGGCCGGCCGCGCCGCGCCCCGCCGGCCCGGTGCCGATCACCACGGCGTCGTATCGCTCCGGCAAGGTCAGCCTCCTGCGTTCTCGAGTGTCCGTCCCTCTCGCTTCCCCGCGAGGGTCGGCGCTACTCGGCGAAGGCCTTACGGGAAGGTGAAGGCGAGCCGCTCAGGCGCGGGCGGGATCGGCGTCCGGTCACACCTCACCGGGACCGCCGGCCCTCACCCGGCTCCCACGTCCGTGGCCTCGGGCGGAACGACGGCGAGCCCGACCGGATACTCGATGGGCCGGATCACGCGCGCCGGCGACCCCGCCGCGATCACCCGTGCCGGAAGGTCCTGGGTCACCACGGAATTCGCGCCAACGACGCAGCGCTCCCCGATGGTGACCCCGCTCGTGACCACGACGTTCGCACCGAGCCAGCAGTTCGGACCGATGTGCGTCGGCCCCTTCGAAGTGAAGCCCTGCCACGGGACCGGCACGGCCGGGTCGTCGAAGCGGTGGGAGGCGTCGGAGACGAAGCAGCCGTTGGCGAGCATCGTGTGATCGCCGATCGTCACCTCGTGCTGGGCGGCCACCATCGTGGCGATGTTGAGGAAGCACCCGGCCCCGATCCGCACGCGCCCCTCGGGCGCGATCGTGATCCAGCACTGGGGCTCGAGCAGGGTGTGGGCCCCGACCTCGAGCCGGCCGTCGTCGAGCGCCTCGAGCACGTTCCCCTGGATCGGCCAGCGCACGAAGGCCTGGCGGCGGAGCATGTGCAGGTGGATGCGGGCGCGCCGCCAGGGCAGCGTGTTGCGCTCGTACCAGCGCCACTTCTGGAGGTAGAGCTTGAGACGGGAGTCGAGCGTCACTCAGGCGAAGAGCTCGATCTCGCACGCCGTTCCCGACGCCCGCGCCAGCCGGGCATCCGTGGTGAGCAGTGGGGCGCCCAGCGCCTCGGCGAGGGCGACGTAGCTCGCGTCGTACGCCGTGAGGTTTTCGCGCAGCTCCCACACCCGTCGCATCAGAGGCTCATGCGGGTGGCGAACTATGGCGAGGCGCGATAGGTCGAGCAGGGCCGACTCGCCAGCCTCCAGATCGAGCTCGCGACGGAGCACGATCCGGCGTAGGGCGTTGGCGACCTCGAGCTCGAGGAGGTGAGGTGCGTGGACGGTGTGATCGTCGATGCGCTTCCAGAGCCGCAGCGCTGTCGGATAATCGTTCGTGACAATCGCGACGGCGACCGACGAGTCTCCGACGATCACGACCTCGCGTCGCGGTCCTCGCGGATGATGCGGGCGATCTCCGCCCCACCGAGGTGCAGCGGAGGCTTACCCGTCAGGCGCTCACGCATCTCCTCCATCGTGGGGCGCTCAGCCAAGCGGACCATCTCCGCCAGTACGTAGTCGGACAGGCTTACTCCAGCCTCCGCTGCCCGGATCTTGAGCGTCCGGTGGACGTCGTCGGGGACGTTCCGAACCTGGAGCATCTTCGACACGCGATGCACATTAGCGCATGTGATACACATGTAGCTGAGGCGGCCGTAGGCACCGGACGCCTAAGAGCACTCAAAATCGGCTGACGGAAGGCTTCCTACGCCGCCGCTGGTATCTCGGCGCGCGTGGATCCCGATCGCCGCCGCGGGCCCTGGCGGGCGGTCGGCTCGACGATCTGGCGCAGGAACCTACCCGTGTACGACCCCTCGACGCCCGCCACCTCCTCGGGCGTCCCTCGGGCCACCACGAGTCCCCCCTCCTCCCCGCCCTCGGGCCCCATGTCGATGATCCGATCGGCGGTCTTGATGACGTCGAGGTTGTGCTCGATCACGACGACCGTGTTGCCCTGGTCGACGAGCCGGTCGAGCATCTCGAGCAGCCGCTGGACGTCGGCGAAGTGAAGGCCGGTGGTCGGCTCGTCGAGGATGTAGAGCGTCCGGCCGGTCGCCACCTTCGCCAGCTCGGTCGCGAGCTTGACGCGCTGCGCCTCCCCGCCGGAGAGCTGGGTGGCCGGCTGCCCGAGGCGGACGTAGTCGAGCCCGACGTCGTGGAGGGCCTTCAGCCGGCGCCGGATCTTCGGCACGTTGGCGAAGAACTCGACCGACTCCTCGATCGACATCGCGAGCACGTCGGCGATCGTCTTGCCCTTGAAGCGAACCTCGAGGTTCTCGCGGTTGTAGCGGCGGCCGTCGCACTGCTCGCAGGGCACGTACACGTCGGGGAGGAAGTGCATCTCGATCTTGATCTGGCCGTCGCCGCGGCAGACCTCGCAGCGCCCGCCCTTGACGTTGAACGAGAAGCGGCCGCGCTTGTAGCCGCGCGCCCGGGCTTCCTGGGTGCGCGAGAAGAGCTCGCGGATGTGGTCGAAGACGCCCGTGTAGGTGGCCGGGTTCGAGCGCGGCGTGCGCCCGATCGGCGACTGGTCGATGTTGATGATCTTGTCGACCTGATCGAGGCCGCGGATGCGCCGGTGTGCCCCCGGCCGCAGCTTGGCGCGGTGCAGGCGGTTGGCGACCGCCTTGTAGAGGACCTCGTTGACGAGCGTCGACTTGCCCGAGCCCGACACACCGGTCACGCAGCAGAAGACCCCGAGCGGGACCTCGACGTCGACCGAGCGCAGGTTGTGCTGCGCGGCGCCCTCGATGGCGATCGCGCCGCTCGGGTCGCGGCGGCGCGCGGGCACGGGCACCGCCCGCACCCCGGAGAGGAACTGGCCGGTGAGCGACTCGGGCACGAGCTCGACCTCGGTCGGCGACCCCTGGGCGACCACGTAGCCGCCGTGCTCGCCCGCGCCCGGGCCGAGGTCGACGAGGTGGTCGGCGGCGCGGATCGTCCCCTCGTCGTGCTCGACCACGATCACCGTGTTGCCGAGGTCACGCAGGCGCTCGAGGGTGGCGATCAGGCGCTCGTTGTCGCGCTGGTGGAGACCGATCGACGGCTCGTCGAGGATGTACAGGACTCCGACGAGGCTCGACCCGATCTGGGTCGCCAGGCGGATCCGCTGCGCCTCGCCGCCCGAGAGCGTCGCCGCGGCGCGATCGAGCGACAGGTAGCCCACGCCCACGCTCGTCAGAAAGCGCAGCCGCTCGTCGATCTCGCGCAGGACGAGGCGGGCGATCTGGCGCTCGGTCTCGGTCAGGTCGACCGTGTCGAGCCACTCGATCGCCCGCCCGGCCGACATCCGGGTGAGCTCGTGGATGCCCAGCCCGCCGACCTTCACGGCGAGGCTCTCGGGGCGCAGCCGGGCTCCATGGCACTCCGGGCACGGCCGGACCGACATGTACTCCTCGATCTTCTCGCGGCTGTACTCGGAGTCGGTCTCGCGATAGCGGCGCTCGAGGTTCGAGACGATCCCGTCGAAGGAAGTCGTGTAGGAGCGCCGGCGCCCGTAGCGGTTGCGGTAGGAGATGTAGAGGCGGTCGCCGTTCGTCCCGTACAGGAAGGTGTCCTGGACCTCCTCCAGGAGATCCTCCCAGGGCGCGTCGGCGTCGACCTCGTAGCGCTCGGCGATGGCCTGGGTCATGGTCTCGTAGTAGTTCGAGGCGCTCGTCGACCACGGCAGGATCGCGCCTTGGTTGAGCGAAAGCGAGGGGTCCGGGACGATCAGGTCAGGGTCGATCTCCATCTGGGAGCCGAGGCCGGTGCAGCGCGCGCACGCCCCGTGGGGTGAGTTGAACGAGAACATCCGCGGCTCGAGCTCGGGCACGCTCGTCCCGCACTCGAGGCAGGCGAAGCGCTCGGAGAACGTCCTCACCTCGCCGGGCCGGTCGAGCTCCGCGCCGTCGCCGGCGGCGGGGACGAGCTCGATCTCGACGATCCCCTCCGCGAGCCCGACCGCGGTCTCGACCGAGTCGGCGAGCCGGCGGCGCAGGTCGTCGCGCATGCGAAGGCGGTCCACCACCACGGCGATGTCGTGCTTGTAGCGCTTGTCGAGGACGATCTCCTCCTCGAGCCGGCGCACCTGACCGTCGACCCTGATGCGGGTGTAGCCCTCTCCGCGCAGCTCCTCGAAGAGCTTCCCGTACTCGCCCTTGCGGCCCCGCACCATCGGGGCGAGCACCATGAAGCGGGTGCCCTCCTCGAAGGCCATGACCTGGTCGACGATCTGCTCCGCCGACTGGGCGGCGATGGCGTTGCCGCAGGTCGGGCAGTGCGGGCGCCCGATGCGCGCCCACAGCAGGCGCAGGTAGTCGTAGATCTCGGTCACCGTGCCGACCGTCGAGCGCGGGTTGCGCGACGTCGTCTTCTGGTCGATCGAGATCGCCGGCGACAGCCCCTCGATCGAGTCGACGTCGGGCTTGTTCATCTGGCCCAGGAACTGGCGCGCGTAGGCCGACAGCGACTCGACGTAGCGGCGCTGGCCCTCGGCGTAGATCGTGTCGAAGGCGAGGCTCGACTTGCCCGAGCCGGACAGCCCGGTGATCACGACGAGGGCGTCGCGCGGGAGGCTCAGATGAAGGTCGCGAAGGTTGTGCTCGCGCGCTCCCGAGACGACGAGGTGGCCCGACGAGGTCACATAACCAGTCTAGTTCCGGGGGCGGCGCCGAAAGGTTGCCCGGGGCCCCGGAATCCCGCTCGATGCGAGAGGGGCCGGCCTCGCGGCCGGCCCCTCGGAGCCTCGTCCTTCCCATGCCTGTTTACGAACCGGCCTGCGTGCCTCCCAGCTGGATCACGAACTCGTCGTCGAAGAAGTCCGCACCCGCCGGGCCCGGATCGAACGGATCGCCATCCGTGAGCTCCTGCTCCCGCCCGTCGGAGCAGACGAGCGTCAGCGGGTCGAGGAAGCCGAAATTGACGAACCCTCGGTTGGCGATGACCTGGAGCCGATCGCCGTCCTCCGCCTGTCGAGCGGGCTGCCGAAGCCGAAGATCGCGGAGGAGTTCGGGAGGCCGTCGTCGTCCTCGAAGATCGTCTGCCCGTTGAGGCGGACCTCGAGGTCGCTGACGACATCGATCTCGTCGCCGCCGGCGTCCGGTAAGAACGGCGAATCGGAGTCCCCGCCGATCAGCGTCACCGGCCCGCTCCCGCACGCGAGCGCATCGCCGACGGGCTTCGGCCGCTCGTTCTCATGCACCTTGAAGCGCTGCTTGTCGTTGTTGTTGGTCGGATCGGAGTCGGGCGTGGTGCTCTCCACGAAGACGTGCGTGCGGAAGCGCCTGTCCTGGCGGAACTCGCCGGAGAACTTGAGCTCGATCTGGGCACCGGCGGAGAGGTCGCCGAAACTGCAGACCATGCGACCCTCGCCCTCGGGGTTGGTCTCGCACTCGCCGTCGTGGTTGACCTTGTCGAGGTCGAAGGCATGCGGCGTGGAGACGATGATCTTGACGTCGCGGGCGACGCCGGGACCGT
>JACCUC010000113.1 GCA_013812065.1 Thermoleophilaceae bacterium
GGCCGCCGCGGCGCTGGCCCCCGCCTTTGACACGGTGGTGATCGAGACCGTGGGCGTCGGCCAGTCAGAGACCGACGTCGAGGAGGTATGCGACACCGTCGCCGTGGTCGTCCAACCCGGCTCAGGCGACACGCTGCAGTTCATCAAGGCGGGGATCATGGAGGTGCCGGACATCCTCGTGGTCACCAAGTCCGATCTCGGCGAGGTGGCCGAGCGCGCGCGCCGCGACCTAACCATGGCCCTGGCCTCGCTCGGCTCTCAAGACGTCCCCGTGTTGGCCACCTCCTCCACTCCGCCGCCAAAGAACATCCCCGAGCTGGTTGCGGCGATGGACTCCCACCGGGGGGGCCTCGACCTCGCCGTTACCCGCACCCGCGGGCGCCGCTTGAGCGCCTTGGCCGAGCTGGTGGCCGGCGACGGAGAATCTGCGCTGAGGGCGCTCGGCGGCCGCCGGGCGGCCGAGCGGCTACTGGCAGGAGCGCCCCCCCACGCGTCTGTCCCTGAGTTGACCGCCCTGCTCAGAGAAGCGGCTGATCGGTGAAGCTCCTCGGGCAGGTCGCGGCCCTTGCGGTTGTCATCGCCGCCGCGACCGCCGTCGCCACGCTGGCCGGCGCGGCCAATCTGGGCACGGCGTTGACCTTCGGGCAGATCGGCTTTGTGATCGCGCTGGCTGTCCTGCTGCTCAAGCGCTGAGAGAACGGCAACCCCTCCGCCCGCCCAGCCCAAACGGGCTTGTCGGAGCTCCGGTTGACCCGCCTGGCCCTCCTGCGACCATAATGAGGGCATGGAAGGCTCCGCACCCGACTCGGTCGGCACCCGCTCCAGCTGGCTTCGCTGCTATCGCTGCTGGTCGCAGAACCTCGAGGTCCAGGTCCACTACGAGGGAATTCTCAAGGTCGACCCCCAGACCGGCGAGGCCGTCGACCCCGTCGAAGAGGTGCAGGAGGCGGTCGTCCAGTGCCTCGACTGCCTGCACGACCAGCCCCACCTGAGCCTTACGCTCTACGAGGAGGACGGGCGCCGGGTGAGCAGGGTCGAGGCGATCGAGGACCGCTGGGAGCGGATGGTCGTGGGCACCCCCTGGGTGGCGTCCTGCACGGTCGGCGTGGACGCCGACCAGGTCGAGAGCTGCTCGGGCCCCGAAGCGGCCGAGCACCTCACCCACGCGGCCTTCGGCGACGCCGGCACGCGCGAGTTCTTCACCCACGTCCGCTTCCACAAGCACGACGGCGAGCAGATCGTCGTCCACATGCTCGTCGAGCTCTACGCGCGCTCGGGCGAGGAGGCGACCGACGTGCTCGAGTCCGCCTCGCGGGGAGACCTCGCGATCACGTCGCTGGCGGAGGAGTCACGGCCGCCGGCTTCCACGGGGGGCGAGCCGCCGCACTAGCCCCGCGGCGGCGAGAGGGCGCGCCTAACCCCGCACCGCCGCCACGATCTCGTCGCTCAGCGCAGGGAAGCCGCGCAGGAATGCCTCACGCTCGCGCTTGAGCTGGTCGACGATGCGCTCATGCTGGTCAATGCGTCCCTGATCCGCGTAGAGATCGCGCGGGCGAAGGACGGCCTCGTCGTCGCCCTCGATGCCCGGCACGCGGGTCGCCACGTGGTAGCCGAAGTCAGGGTCGCGCTCCCACTCGATCGTCCCCTCGGCGATGCCCTTGACGATCGCCGACGACTGGGGGATGCGGACCTTACGGGAGGCCTCGGCGCCCGCGGGGCCGCCGACGCTGCCGGTGTTCAGCAGGTAGACGTCGAGCTCGTGCGCGCCCATGAGCTCGAGGAAGCGGTTGCCCTGGAGGTCGTGGTCGTCGGGCCAGAACGGGTTGGTCCCGGGGACGCGCAGGTTCTTACCGGCTTCCTCGGCGCCACCGGCGCTCGTGCCCTGGGTCTCGCCGAGCATGAAGTACGCGGCGGCCTGGCGGGCGTCGAGCTTGGCCACGGCGGGGATGATGTTCTCGTTGCGGTTGAGAATCAGCAGGAAGTCGGCCTCCCGGAGGTCCCCCGCCGGCGCCGACTCGATGGCCGAGAACGAGAAGGTCGCGCGGCCGTTCTGGGTGTAGCTCTCGTCGAAGAAGTCGAGCTCGCCGGACCCGTCCTGTGAGACGTTCTCGAGGTAGGCCTCGGGCTGCGTGACCGCGCCGTGGATCGTCGGCTCGTCCTCCTCGCTGAGAGCGAAGGTCTTCGCGAAGCAGCCGGCCTCGGTGGCATAGACCTTGCCCCCCGGCATGATGGCCACGAAGTCGTCCTGGACGGGCAGGGAGCCGTTCTGGCGGGTGAACGTCGTCGTCGTCTTGCCGGTCCCCGAGAGGCCGACGATCAGACCTACCTTGTCGCCGGAATCGGTCGGAATGACCTTGCAGCCGGCGTGCAGGGGGAGGCCGCCGCGGTCGTAGATGAGCTTGTTCCACATCCGCAGGCCTCCCTTCTTCGACTCGCCGAAGTAGTCGGAGTGGCAGACGCGCGTGACGCCGCGCTCGAGATCGACCGCGATCACGCGGTCGCTCGGGTAACCCTCGACCGCGAGCTTGGGCGTATAGATGACGGTCAACTCGGGCTCGAAGCCCTCGTCGGCGTCGACGTCGAAGAAGAGCTGCTTCTGCATTCCGGCGATGTTGGCGTTCGCCTCCTCGATGTAGAGACGCACCGGGGTGCGAAAGTCGGGGTCGTCGCCGATGTAGCCGTCGACGACGAGCATGTGCCGACCGGCGATGTAGTCGTCCTGGAGCTGGGCGAGGCGGTCGCCCTCCTCACGTGAGATCGCCTTCTGCGAGCTCGCCTCGGGGTCGTCGACGACGATGAAGGTCGAGGCCTTCGAGCGAGCGAGCACCCGGGTCTGGACGTTCAGGTTCTCGTAGCGGGTGCGGCGCGCGTTCGGCATGGCCGCCGCGAGCTCTTTGAGCTCGGCGGCGGAGGGATTGGCCCGTACGGTCTTCGCGGCGGGCAGCGGGGACATCTGCTTGGCCATGGGCTGGAAGAGCTCCTGACGATGTTTACGGCGCCGATACAGGGCCGGGAAAGCGAGGTAGGTTATCTGGCGGAGAAACTGGCCTGACCGGGCGCGGTCTCTCGCGAGCGAGACCTCCTGCACCGGCCCGGGCACCGCCGGAATCGGTGCCCGGGTCGTCGTCCTCGCCTCCGCGGTGGTCGTCCTCACCCCTCCATTCCTGGCGGCGGTCGTGGTCCCGGTCCTCCTGCTCGGAGTCACGGTCCTCCCCGTCCTCTGGGGCGCCGCGGCGATCCCTGCGACGATCGCCGGCTACCCGCCCAGGCCAGCCAGAGACCCGCGCGGAGCGGTCGTTGGGGCCTCCTTGCCTGTGAGCCTTGGCCGGTCGGTGAGGTGACGCGGCTTATGCGAGACGAGTTCTCGCAGCTCGAGCTCGCCCACTCGTCGCTCCAGGGCTTCTCGGCATCGGCGGCCCAGTCGACGGCAGCCGATGCGGGCGCAGGCGAGAAAAAAGCGAGGAAGAGAATGGTGAGCGGCAAGAGGCGCTTGAGGGCGGGAAGCATTGAGAGGGGCCTGCCTTGGTCGGAGGGGCGGACGGGTTCGTCCCTCCGTCTCTCGACGTGCAGGGCATCCGGCCCCAAGCGCTTCAGGCGAAATTGGACGGTTGACCGAGGCAGGCGGGCGCTCCGCCTTCGCGGGGGTCCAGCGGAGATAGGAAAGGTGACCCTCGCCGGCCGTCCTCGTGCGGCGAGTGGCCATGGAGTGAGCCGGTGAGCCGCGCGCGGTTACGAGCGCGCGGCGGTCGAGTTCAACCCTACTCTTCCGGGCTCCCGACCGATTCCCGTGGCACGAGCACGCTGCGCCGGAAGGTCGCAACGAGCGTTCCGTCCTGTTTGTACGCGTCGGTGCGCACCTTCACGACTCCGCGGTCGTGCTTCGACCGCGAGGGCGTGACCTCGAGCACCTCTGACTCGACGTACAGGGTGTCGCCGTGGAAGACCGGCGCCGGGTGCTTGAGCTCCTCGGTGGCGAGGTTGGCGATCGCCTTGCCGGAGACATCGCCGACCGACATGCCGAGCATGAGCGAGTAGACGAGCGGACCCACCACCACGTTCCGCCCCTGCTGGGACTGCGCGGCGTAGACGTCGTTGATGTGGAGTGGATGGTGGTTCATGGTGATCAGGCAGAACAGGTGGTCGTCGGCCTCGGTCACGGTCTTGGCCGGCCAGTGCTTGTAGACGGCGCCGACCTCGAACTCCTCGAGGTAGCGGCCGTACTGGCGCGCGCCAGAGGCCTCGCGCGCGGCCTGGCTCGTCTCGAAGGCGGGGGTGGCGGGGTCGGTCATCAGTTCCTCTGAGGTCTCGTTGGAGGCAGGGAAAGGCGGCGGCCAAGCCTAGTCGTCGGTACCTTTGGTGCGCCCGCCGCGGGGCGCCCAGCTCGAATCGACTTCAGGAGACCCCCTTGCGCAACCCCCGAGCCTTCGCCGCCCCCCTCGCTGTCGGCGCCCCCTCCCCCCCGCTCGAGATCCCCGTCACCCCGGCGCGGATGATCCACTTCTTCGACCCCTCGAACGAGAAGATGGCCGGCAAGCTGCCCGAGCTCGCCGCCCAGTGCGACATCCTGCTCGGCAACCTCGAGGACGCGGTCCCCGTCGACCGCAAGGAGGCCGCTCGCGAGGGGCTCGTCAGGCTCGGCCGCGAGGTCGACTTCGGGGACGCGGCGCTGTGGACGCGCGTGAACGCGCTCGAGTCGCCGTGGGTGCTCGACGACCTGATGCGCCTCGTCGGCGAGCTCGGCGACCGGCTCGAGGTGATCATGGTCCCGAAGGTCGAGGGCGCCTGGGACATTCACTACGTCGACCGGCTGCTCGCCCAGCTCGAGGCGCGCCACGACCTGACCAAGCCGATCTTCGTCCACGCGATCCTCGAGACCGCCCTCGGGGTCACCAACCTCGAGGAGATCGCCGCGGCGAGCCCGCGCATGCAGGGCATGAGCTTCGGCCCCGCCGACCTCGCCGCCTCGCGGCGCATGAAGACGACGCGCGTCGGCGGCGGCCACCCCGGCTACCGCGTGATCGAGGACCCCGATCCCCACGACGGCGACGCGCCGCGGCGGTCCGCCCAGCAGGACCTGTGGCACTACTCGATCGGCCGCATGGTCGACGCCTGCGCGGCCACCGGGATCCTCCCCTTTTACGGCCCGTTCGGCGACATCGCCGACGTCCCCGGCTGCGAGGCGCAGTTCCGCTCCGCCTTCCTGATGGGCTGCGTCGGCGCCTGGACGCTCCACCCGCGCCAGATCGAGGTCGCGCGACGGGTGTTCAGCCCCGACCCCGAAGAGGTCCGCTTCGCCAAGAAGGTGATCGAGGCCATCCCCGACGGGCGCGGCGTGCACATGATCGAGGGCAAGATGCAGGACGACGCCACCTGGAAACAGGCGAAGGTGATTGTCGATCTCGCCAAGCAGGTGGCGGCGAGCGATGCGGATTTCGCGGCGAAAACGGGTTTGTGACCAAGCCGGGCGCCCGAACGAGGCGCCTCCAGGCACGCTCAGATTGACAGCACCACGCCCCCCGAGTAGGCAAACGCGCCGCGGCGGTCCGCCCAGCAGGACCTGTGGCACTACTCGATCGGCCGCATGGTCGACGCCTGCGCGGCCACCGGGATCCTCC
>JACCUC010000134.1 GCA_013812065.1 Thermoleophilaceae bacterium
GGCAAGCTCGTCGACACGTCGGCCACCCTCGACCGTACCTCGGGCTCGCTCGTCGACACCTCGGGCTCGCTCGTCGACACCTCGGGCACGCTGCGGAACGTCGACGCCGGCCTTGTCAGCATCAAGAACAAGACCGGCCGGATCGAGCGCCGGCTGGTGCTCGCCCAGGACGTCAACAGCCACGGTACGAACGGCATCTGGCGACGCGTCCGCTTCCTGAACGGCGGGCGGTTCTTCGACGCGTCGAGCTTTGCCGACAACCTCGTTCCCCCGGCGAACCGGACCAGCCGCACCAACACCAGCGGCCTGCGCTTCGTCGAGCGCGACGCCGACAGGATTCGCCCGGAGCTCCGCGACATAGACGGGCACCTGGAGAGCATCTGCCAGTCGCTTCCCAGGAACACCTTTGTCCTGCTGGATCTGGCTCGAGGCGGTCTGACGGCGGGCGAGCTTGTGACCCTCACGAACCTCCTCACGAGCGGCGGCTTAGAGTTCGCCCGCGAGCGCTGCTAGCAGGATGCGGGCGTTACGCGGAGAGCGGGGGCTCGCGCCGGCGCTCCTCGTCGTGGTCATCGCGTGGGCGCTCGCCGCCGTGCTCATGCTCACCGGGACCATCCTCTCGGCCCAGCGGATCGAGGGGGACGTCGGCAAGATCGTGGGCAGCACCTCGGAGATCGACGGGGACCTCGACTCCGTCCGTCTCGCGGCCGAGACGACCCGGATCTCCACGGACATCCTGACCTCCGCCAAGCCCCTGGTCGGCCAGCTCGACCAGGTGATCGTGTCGGCGCGCAGCATCGACCGCGAGGGCCGCTCGATCCTCGACACCGCCCAGTCGATCAACGGAGACGCCGTGTCGATCAACGCCACCGCCGGCGCGATCAACTCCGAGGTCCGTTCCATCAACGCCACAGCAGACTCGATCAACGCCAACGTCACCTCGATCCTGAGCAGCGCCCGGGGGATCGAGTCGACAGCCGACTCGATCAACGCCAAGGTCACCTCGATCAACGGTCGGGTCAACAACATCGACGCCTCGGTCGACTCGATCAACCCGCGGCTCGCGGGAACGCTCGACGAGGGCCGGACGATAGACTCGGGGGTCTCCGGCATCAACGGCCGCGGCGATCGGGTCATCGAGCTCGTGCGCCCGATCAGGCGCGACTTCGCCAACATCCTCGACGAGGTCGGCCAGCCCTCGCTCGACAGGGGCCACCGTCAGCGGAGCGGCGACAAGAGCATCGACGGCCACGCCAACTCGATCGACTGCCAGGTTGACAACTTGCGCGACTTGCCCCCGCCTATTACGTCGGGTTCCCCGGGGGGTCCGCCCGGCTGCAACAGATTCTAGAGACCGTCTCGCTGACGGTCCTCTAGCGCTCGAACCCGCCTTTCGGCGAAGGCGACGACGCCCGTTCGGCGCGCGGCGGCTCGGAACAGTGCCGGCGATGCGGTCGAAGGTGGTCGCGGTAGCGCCGGAAGTCGTCGGCCGGGGACGTTTTGGAAGACGAGCGTGATCATGGTGCTCCCCTGGAAACAGGTAGTAGGTGGGAGTGCGTTGCGCGGCGGGCCGAGGCGTGCCGGAAGGAGTTGAAGTAGAACCCGCCGGAGGCGGGCGCGGCTGCTCGCCGAGTCACGGCGCATCGAGCTCGGCGGCCTGCCCCCCCGGCGGCCTGCCCCCCGCCACGATCCGATCGGTGAGCGGCTTCGCAGCGGGCAGCTCACGCGGCTCCACCCTCGAACGCGAGCGGTACCGACCGGCGAGCAGGGACGCGGCCCGATGCCTCGTTTTGGGCCGGCCCAGAGACGACTTGGGCAATATCCTCGACGGAGGCCGGCGCACGAACAGCTCCGCCAGCGCCTCCCGAGGTGGCGGCCGCGAAAGCGCGCGATTCGAGCGGTAAGGCGGGGTCAAGCAGCCCCTCGAGGCGATCTTCGGCGAAGCGGTTGCGCCACTTGGTCACCACCGGACGAGTGACCCCGACGCGCTCGGCGATCTCGGTGTTCTTCAGAAGGTGTCTTGAAATAGAGGATGCGGCGGTCTTGGGCCGAAGAGCCGGGTTATGTCTACCAAGCGCCGCTACCCCACAGATCTGACCGACCGTCAGTGGAAGCTCGTCGAGCCGTTGCTGCCCGACCCGCCGCCCGGGCCGGCGGGCCGTCCGCCGCGCCACGACAGGCGTCAGATCGTCAACGCGATCCTCTACCAGGTGCGGGCCGGCGGAGCGTGGCGGATGCTGCCCAAGGACTTCGCGCCGTGGCAGACCGTCTACGGGTACTTCCGCGACTGGCGCAAGGACGGCACGCTCGACCGCATCCACGACGCGCTGCGCGAGCAGGTGCGCACCAGGCAGGAGCAGCGCAACTCGGCGCCGTCCGCGGGGATCGTGGACTCCCAGTCGGTCAAGGGCGCAGACACCGTCTCGGCCGCCACGCGCGGCTACGACGCGGGCAAGAAGATCAACGGCCGCAAGCGCCACATCGTGGTCGACACGATCGGCCTGCTGCTGGTCGTGATGGTCACCACGGCCGCGGTGCAGGACCGCGACGGTGGGCGCAGCATCCTCAAGCTGCTGCACGGCGCGGTGGCCTCGGTGTCTCACGTCTTCGCCGACGGCGGCTACCGAGGACAACTCGTGGCGCTCGCCAAGAGCGCCTGGGGCATCGTCGTCGAAGTGGTCTCAAAGCCGCCCGACCAGCGCGGCTTCGCGGTCCTGCCGCGCCGCTGGGTGGTCGAGCGCACCTTCTCCTGGCTGATGCGCCAGCGACGCCTCGCACGCGACATGAGCCCCGCCCGGGTCGGCCACGGACGGTCACCGATGCCCAGGTCGAGGAGGTGATCGTCAAGACGCTGGAGACCACGCCCAAGGACGCGACGCACTGGTCGACGCGGTCGATGGCCTCAGAGGTCGGCCTGACGCAGTCGGCGGTTCACCGGCTCTGGCGCGCGTTCGGGCTGCAGCCGCACCGTCCGCATCGGGCTTGCGTTCCCCTAGGTCAACGGGGGAGGCTCGATCAGGCGGGGCGCGCGCGGCCGCCTTCGGCCCGTGCTGCCTCGGTCCTCTTGCGTAGGGAGCCGGGGTCTTTCTGTCCGTCGAGCCGAGCGGCCGTCTCGCTCAGACGCCAGGTGCCCCCGGATGCGCTGGCACGTCGGGGCCTCTCCCGAAGCCTCCGTCTGTTGACGCCTCCTTGCCGACGGCCCGCTCGAGCGCGCCTGCGGCCTGCTCGAGCGCCTGGTTGATCTCGTGCAGGCGCGGGCCGATCGGCTCGGTCTGCTTGTCGATTGCCCGCACGCCGAAGGTGACCAGACCGAGGGTCTTCGAGACGTCGCGAAGGGTCACGGCGATGACTATGAGGTACCCGGCCAGCACCAAGACGAGCAGCAGCACCTCGACGAGCGTCAGCACGATGAGCACGGTGTTCACGGTTGGGGGCTCCTTTCGTCTGCCGAACGGTGTCGCTCGAGCTCCACGATCAGCTCGTGTCCAAGCGCCTTGGTCGTTTCCAGCACGTACGTCGTCGACGTGTTCTGCGCCACGCGCGTGCCCATGGTCCACAGGATGGCGACCGTCTCCCTGACCTGCACCACGGTCCGTCGCAGCGCCTCGAGCAGCGCGGCGACCACCAAGGCCACGACGAGCCCGACGCCGAGGGTGATCCACCAGAGCATCTGGTTGGTCGTTATGGCGAGCAGGTCGGTGTCGGTCATCTGGAGCCTCGTCCGAGCCGCTCGGCGTAGGCGCCGCCGAGTTGGGGGACGGTGGCGCTGAGCGCCCGCGTTCGCTCGAGCTCGTCGGTCCCATCGAGATTGCTGGCGATGGCCAGTCCGGCGTCGAGAATATCCTTCGAATAGCGACGGATCTCGTACGCCGGGCCGACGATACGATTGAAGAGGACGATGACGAGACCCAGGACGACGACTCCGATGACGAGTCCGATACAGGCAAGGATCGCGGGACCCGTCGAGATGGGCGCCGCCGCGATCATCGGCGCTCCTCCCGGGCGCGCGCCAAGCTGCGGACCGTGCGATCGAGGGCCAGGTTCGTCCTCGACAGGTCGAACATAGAATTCGTGTTCGTGCGCGTGCTGTCGAGGGCCCCGGTTATGTCCTGAGCTTGCCTGATGATGCGCCGCCCGAGACCGATGATGGCCAGTAGCAGGAGGGCCGCGATCACGACCACCACGGTGCCGACGGTCCAGCCGACCCACCATCCGACCTGGATCGCGAAGAGCATCGCTAGCACGTCATCCCCATGTTCCCACTGGCGACTCCGCCCGCCCCCGGGAGTCGTCCCGGATCGCACGTCGCGCGTAGCGCTCGAGAGTCTTTGCCTGAGACAGGTCGACTCCGTGCTTCTGGCGGGCGTGGGCGACGGCCTTGGCGACAACCTCGTCCTCGCCTTCGCCGGTGGCCTTGAAGCCGCAGGGAAGCCCAGCATCCTGGCATCTGAAGGTCTTTGCCACTTCTCCTCCTCTCCTCCTGGCGTACTGTAGCGTGCCTATATGTATCATGCATTGAGCCGGTCCGACTTGAGGAGCGGCTGAGTCCGGCGAAAAACGGCAACCGGAGGAGCGACATGGCGACTTTCAACGGGAATCGGAGCCGCAACGGACCCCGGGGGGACGGCTCCAAGACTCCGGCTCAGCAACTGCTGGACAGGCTCGGGCCGGTCAATCGCTGGCACGACCCGGAGCACATCGGCGACTTCGGCATGCCCGCGCGCGTCGACATGGAGACGCTGCTCGAGCCCCACGCCAAGGCCGGGCCGGCATCCCGGATGGGGCCGATCGAGAAGGTGCACGCCTTCTGGTTCGCCGGCATGAGCTGCGACGGCTGCACCGTGGCGGTGAGTGGCGCCGAGAAGCCCTCGCTCGAGGACTTGCTGCTTGGGGCTCATCCGGGCCTGCCGCGGGTCATCCTTCACCACCCGGTGGTCAACCTCGAGGGCGGGCCCAACTTCCTCAAAGCACACGAGAGAGCGGTCAAGGGCGAGCTCGACGCCCCCTACGTGATCATCCTCGAGGGTTCCATCCCCGACGAGCTCAAGGCGATGGAGACCGGCGGCTGGTGGGCGGCCGCCGGTGAAGAGCCCTGGGGCAAGGACGGCAAGGAGCGCGTTGTCACGTGCAACGAGTGGGTCGCGCGCCTTGCTCCCAACGCGGCCGCGTCGCTGGCAATCGGCACCTGCGCGACCTGGGGTGGCATCCCCTCCGCCGAGGGCAACCCCACCGGCGCCATGAGCCTCATGGACTTCCTCGGCGCGGAGTACCGCAGCGGGTTCGGCGTCCCCGTCGTCAACGTTCCCGGGTGCGCGCCGATCGGGGACAACTTCAACGAGACCGTCGCCGCGATCCTCTACTTCCTCCAGGGCTTCGGCCCGCTGCCCGAGTTCGACGAGCTCGGCCGGCCGGCCTGGCTGTTCGGCGAGACCGTGCACCGCCACTGCGTGCGTGGCGCCTACTACGAGGAAGGCGTCTACGCCGAGGAGTTCGGCGACAAGGAGTGCCTGGTCGAGGTCGGCTGCTGGGGACCGGTGGTCAACTGCAACATCACCTCTCGCGGGGCCATCAACCACGTCGGAGGGTGCATGAACGCCGGCGGCGCCTGCATCGGCTGCACGATGCCGGGGTTCCCCGACAAGTTCACGCCCTTCCACAAGACCCCGCCCGGGTCGAAGGTATCGACCATGGCATCCCGGATGCTCGGCAATTTCATCAAGCCGATGCGCCTGTACTCAAACGAGCATCTGTCCCGCGAGGCGAGGTGGGACATTCACAACCACATCCCGAGCGGATGGGCGGCGCAGAAGTCCGAACCCTCGCACCTGCGTGAATTCGGACATAGGTTCTACGACAGGCTCCGGCGCTCCACGGACACCTCCAGGCACGCTGGGGAGGTGTGGGGCAAGCAGACCGAGTGGACGGAGGCCAAGAACCCCGCCCTGGACACCCACTCCTCAGGCAACGGCGCGCCGCCCGAGGAACGCGAAGTCAGCAGGCAGGGGTAATCCATGTGCTTCAAGACGCTACCCCTCGAGTTCGACGCGGCTGGGAACGCACAGCTGCGCGGAGGCATCCCCGACCCATACTCGGTCTCGACCGCCCGGCCCGAGGTCCACATGACGGAGGCCCAGCGCACGGCCCAGATCGAGAAGCTGGTCGAGCGTAACGGCCACATCAAGGATCTGAACATGGACCCGGTCACGCGGATCGCCGGGTCCATGGCCTTGCACATGACGGCCGACCTGCAGGAGGGCAAGTACATCCAGGCGCACTCGCAGGCGCCGCTCTTCCGCGGCTACGAGGTGATCCTCATGGGTCGCGACCCGCGCGACGCCACCTACATCGCGTCCCGAGCCTGCGGCGTGTGCGGCGGCGTCCACGCGCACGCCGCCGCCTACGCGGTGGAGATGGCGCTCGACCTGGCGCCCCCGCCGATGGGCACGGTCGTGCGCAACCTGGGCGAGACCGCGGAGATGGGCTACGACAACCCCCTCCACCTGTACCTGCTCGCCGGCCCCGACTACTCCGAGCCCGTCATCAAGGCGACGAATCCGGAGTTGTGGCCCAAGGCCGAGCAGTGGAGGTGCCCCGGGGAGAAGCACCATGGCTTCAGGACGATGGCGGAGATAATGACGGCGCTGACGCCGCTCACCGGCCAGCTCTATCGCGAGGGGATTCAGTTCACGCGGCTCGCGCGGGAGATGTTCGTGCTCTTCCACGGCAAGTACCCGCACCCGCAGACGATCATCCCGGGCGGCGTCACCTCGACGGTGACGCTCCAGTCGCTCAACGAGTACCACGCCCGGCTCGGAGAGATCTTCGACTACGCCCAGCGGATGATGGCCATCTGGAATGACATTCCTGAGTTCTTCTACGAGGCCGACGAGCGCTACAAGGAGGTCGGCGCCCTTCCCATGAACTTTGTGGACACCGGGTTCTGGGACCACCAGGATGCCTACGACGCCACGTATAAGAACTGCAACGAGTGGGGTGAGCGGCGCTGGTCCACGCCCGGCGCGATCATCAACGGCGAACTCGTCACGACGCGGCTGACCGACCTCAACATCGGGTTGGAGGAGTTCGTCGAGCACTCGTACTACGAGGAGTGGACCGACGGGAACGGGAACGGGATGCGATACCAGACCGACCCGCTCGGCAACCCGCTGAGTCCATATCACCCCTGGAACAAGAACACCATCGCGAAGCCGCAGGAGAAGAGCTGGAAGGACAAGTACAGCTACTCGACCTCACCGCGGTGGGACCGCGAG
>JACCUC010000148.1 GCA_013812065.1 Thermoleophilaceae bacterium
CACGCCCATCCGGATGACGCGCCATAGCTTCGCTGGACCTTTGTCCTCGGCCTCGACGATGCCACCGGCATCGCCTTCGGCCTGCGTCCACGGCCAGCTCGCTCTGGCGCGCCCCCGGACGCACGCGCCCGGGGAATCAACCATCTGAGGCGTCGGTCCCTCGCCGTAGAATCGACCCGTGGCCGAGCTCAGGACCGCCTACCTAGTAACCGGCGACGACGACGTCAAGATCGACGCTTGGCGCGGGCGGTTGCGCGCGCGCGCGAAGGCCGAAGGCGGACCGGGCGCCCTCGAGCGCTTCGACGCGCGCGAGTCGGACCCGGCCGAGGTCGCGGCGGCGGCGGAGATGCTGACGCTCGCGGGCGGGGTGCGCTACCTCCTGGTCGACGATGCCGGCGCCTGGAAGGCCGGCGACCTCGAGCCGCTCGAGCGGGTGCTCGGCGCGCCTCCGCCCGAGACGGTGCTCGTGCTCGTCGTGCGGGGCAAGCCGCTCGCGCGCCTGCGCAAGGCCGTCGAGGGAGCGGGTGGCGAGGTGCGCGAGCACGCCGCTCCGAAGCCGTGGAAGCTTCCCGGGTGGGTGGTCGAGCGCGCCCGCGAGCAGGGACTTCACCTGGACGCCGACGCCGCCAAGGCGCTCGTGGCGACCGCGGGCCCACGCCCGGTCCGGCTCCTGCGCGAGCTCGAGAAGCTCGGCGCCGCGGCCCACCCGCGCACCCACCTCGGCGCCGAGGAGGTCGAGACGCTCGTGACCGGCGAGGCCGGGCCCGGCGTCTACGACCTCGCCGACGCCCTCGTCGCCGGCGACCGCAGCCAGACGATCGCGCTGGCCGAGCGGCTGGTGGCGAGCGAGGGGCGCCCGGGAGCGCTGCTCTACCCGCTCGTGCGGCGCCTGCGCGACGTCCACCGCGCGAGCGAGCTGCTCGACGCCGGCGTGCCCGAGCAGAAGGTGGCGGGGTCGCTGTCGATGCCGCCGTGGGCGGCCAAGCGGACGGTCGCCCAGGCCCGCAGCGCCGCCCGCGACGCGCTCGAGGACGCGCTGTGCGAGTTTGCCGACCTCGAGCTGCGGATGCGCACCGGCGAGGGCCTCGACGAGGCGACCGAGCTGTCGCTGACGCTGTCGCGGGCTACGCGGTAACGGCTCTGAATCCCGCGCGACGGCCGCCCCGCGGCGCGCCGCCCCCGGCTAACCGTCTAACCAGCCCGCGCCCGGATCCGAGCCGCCTGGGACTTCTTGCGTGCGCCGTTGTTGCGGTGCAGCGCCCCGACCTGTACCGCCCGCTCGATCCGGGAGTCGAGCTTGCGGTGCTCGGCCTCGGCCGCGGCGGCGTCGCCGGACTCGACGGCCGCGCCCAGCCGGCGGAAGTATGTCCTGACCTGTGACGTGTACATGCGGTTCTGCTGGCGCTCGCGCTCGGAGCGATGGATCCGCTTGAGTTGGGAGGCGATGTTGGCCATGGACGCGAGTGCGCCGCGGCCCGGTCCCCCGGCCACGGCGAGCGCCGTACTATAGCGTCGGCGTGCCGCCCGACGAGCGCCACTCGACGCCCACCGAGCCGGCGACCACGGAGCCCGACGAGGCCGGTGCCAAGCTTCCTCCCCCGGCCGACGAGCCGGCCGAAGGCACGGCCCGCGCCGGTGGGGAGGCGCCCGCGACCCGCGGGCGTCGCCTCGCGCTGAGCACGGCCTTCTTCTCCTTCGCCACCGGCCTCTCGCGCATCGCCGGCCTCGCGCGCGAGATCATCGCCGCGGGGCTGTTCGGCGTCTCGGGGGTGATGTCGGCGTTCACGATCGCCTTCCAGGTGCCCAACCTCGTGCGCGCCCTCGTCGCCGACTCGGCGCTTCAGGGCGCGTTCGTGCCCGTCTTCACCGAGTTGCTCGAGAAGGGCGAGCGGCGCGAGGCCTTCCGGCTCGCCTCGGGGCTCTTCTTCCTGCTCACCGTCGTGCTCGGAGCGCTGACCGCGCTGTTCGTGCTCGCCGCCCCTGCGCTCATTCCGCTCGTCGCGCCCGGCTTCGACCCCGCGCTCGAGTCGCTCACCGTGTCGCTCGCACGGCTCATGTTCCCGATCGTCCTCCTGCTCGCCCTGTCGGGGCTCGTGGTCGGCATGCTCAACTCGTTCGAGCACTTCAGCGTTCCCGCGCTGGCCCCGCTCGCGTGGAACTTCGTGATCATCGGCGCCCTCGTCGGGCTCACGCCGGTGCTCCCGGATGGCGACGAGATCTACGCCTACGCGATCGGCGTGCTCGTGGGGACGGTGGTCCAGCTCGTCCTGCCGATGCCGTGGCTGCGCGGGCGCGGGGGCCGCATCTCGCTGTCCACCGGCCTGCGCGACCCGCGCGTGTGGCGCGTCCTCAAGCTCATGCTCCCCGTGACGATCGCGCTCGGGCTGATCAACTTCTCGCTGCTGATCAACTCGCTCTTCGGGACGCTCGTGAGCGAGGAGGCCCCCGCGGCGATCGACAAGGCCTTCCGCATCTACATGCTCCCCCAAGGCCTCTTCTCGGTGGCGGTGGCGACGATCCTCTTTCCGACGCTCTCCCGCTTCGCCGCGCGCGGCGCGGTCGACGACCTGCGCGCGACCATGGCCAACGGCGTGCGCGCGATCTCCCTGCTGCTGATCCCCTCGGCCGCGCTCATCGCGGTGCTCGCCGAGCCGATCACCCGGCTCGTCTACGAGCGCGGCGCCTTTGGCGCAGGCGCGACCGACCTCGTGGCCGCGGCACTCTTCTGGTGGGCGTTCTCGCTGCCCTTCCAGGGGGTGAGCCTGCTCTTCTCGCGGACCTTCTTCAGCCTCCAGCGCCCGTGGGTGACGACCGCCCTGGCGGGCGCCAACCTGGCGCTCAACGCCGTGGTCGCGCTCGCGCTCTACCGCCCGCTCGGGGTGGCGGGGATCGTCATCGGGACGGTGGTCTCGACGGTGGCCATGACCGTCGGCCAGGCGACCCTCCTGCGACGGGACCTGGGCGGGATCGAGAGCGCTCGCACGCTCGCCGCCGCCGCGCGCATGCTGCTCGCCGCGGCCGCACTCGCGGGGGTCGCCTACGCGGTCTGGGTCCCGCTCGACGCCGCCCTGGGCCGCTCGCTCGCCGCCCAGGCCGCCGCGATCGGCGCGGCGCTCACCGCCGGTACCGCGGTGTACGCCGTCGCGGTCATGCTCCTGCGGGTTCCCGAGGCACGCCAGGTGGCGGGCCTCCTGCGCGAGCGCGTCGGCCGCGAGCGGTAGGCGCGCGCCGTGGCTCGGTCCCCGGCCGCCTCTAGCATCTCGCCACGAGCATGGCGAGCCCGGCCCCCAACATCCGCAACTTCTCGATCGTGGCGCACATCGACCACGGGAAGTCGACGCTCGCCGACCGCATCCTCGAGGTCACCGGCGCCGTCGACGCCCGCCGGCACCGCCCGCAGCTGCTCGACTCGATGGAGCTCGAGCGCGAGCGCGGCATCACCATCAAGGCTCAGGCCGTGCGGGTCGAGTACACCGCGCGCGACGGCGAGACCTACCGGCTGCACCTGATCGACACGCCGGGGCACGTCGACTTCTCGTACGAGGTCTCGCGCTCGCTCGCCGCCTGCGACGGGGCTCTGCTGCTCGTCGACGCCTCGCAGGGCGTCGAGGCCCAGACCGTGGCCAACACCTACCTCGCCGTCGACGCGGGGCTCGAGCTCATCCCCGCCCTCAACAAGGTCGACCTCCCGAGCGCCGAGCCCGAGCGGATCGCGGGCGAGATCCACGAGCTGATCGGCGACGAGGCCGACGACGTGATCCGGATCTCGGCCAAGAGCGGCCTCGGGGTGGAGGACGTGCTCGAGGCCATCGTCGAGCGGATCGATCCCCCGGAGGGCGACCCCGACGCTCCGCCGCGCGCGCTCATCTTCGACTCCCAGTACGACCAGTACCGCGGGGTGGTCGCCTACGTGCGCGTGGTCGACGGCCGCCTGCGCAAGCGCGACGCCATCGTCGCCATGCAGACCGGGACCCAGGCCGACATCGACGACATCGGCTTCTTCGGCCCGGATATGACCCCGGTCGGAGCGCTCGAGGCCGGCGAGGTCGGCTACGTGATCACCGGGGTCAAGGACGTCTCGCAGCTGCGCGTGGGCGACACGCTGACGACGCGCGCGGCGCCCGCGGCCGAGCCGCTGCCCGGCTACAAGGAGGTCAAGCCGATGGTCTTCTGCGGGCTCTTCCCGGTCGACTCCGATCAGTTCGGCGAGCTGCGCGACGCGCTCGAGAAGCTGGGCCTGAACGACGCCGCCCTCTCGTATGAGCCCGAGACCAGCCAGGCACTCGGTTTCGGCTTTCGCTGCGGCTTCCTCGGGCTGCTGCACCTGGACATCGTGCGCGAGCGCCTCGAGCGCGAGTACGACCTCGAGCTGCTGGCCACGACGCCCAACGTCGAGTACAGCGTCACGCTCAGCAACGGCGAGGAGGAGAAGGTCCACTCGCCGACCGAGATGCCCGACCGCGCCCGCATCGCCGAGATCCGCGAGCCCTACATCCGCGCGACCGTGCTCTGCCCCAAGGGGTACGTCGGCCAGGTCATGGAGCTGTGCCAGGAGCGCCGCGGCGAGCACGTCGACATCAGCTTCCTCTCGACCGAGCGCGTGCAGATCCGCTACGACGTGCCGCTCGCCGAGATCGTGCTCGACTTCTACGACCAGCTCAAGTCGCGCACGCGCGGGTACGCGTCGCTCGACTACGAGCTCGTCGGCGAGCGGCCCTCAGACCTCGTCAAGCTCGACATCCTGCTGGCGGGAGAGCAGGTCGACGCGCTCTCGATGGTGGTCCACCGCGAGAAGGCCTATCCCGCGGGGCGCTCGCTGACCGAGCGCCTGCAGAAGCGGATCCCGCGCCAGCAGTTCGAGGTCCCGATCCAGGCCTCGATCGGCTCGAAGATCATCGCCCGCGAGTCGGTCAAGCCGATGCGCAAGGACGTGATCTCGAAGTGCTACGGGGGAGACATCAGCCGCAAGCGGAAGCTGCTCGAGAAGCAGAAGGCGGGGAAAAGGCGGATGAAGCAGGTGGGGAGGGTGGAGGTGCCGCAGGAGGCGTTTTTGGCGGTGCTGGAGCTGGACGGGGATGGGGGATAGCAGCGAGGTATCGCCTGTACTACAGTAGGTGTCATGGCTCGGTCGCCGACCGCACAGCGCACGTTTCGCCTTGCGCCCGAGACGCTCGACCGGCTCGACGAGCGAGCTCGTGATCTCGGCGAATCGCGCAACGGGCTCGCTCAGCGACTGCTCGACGAGGGATTGCGGCTCGAGCAGCACCCACTGATCTACTTCCGCGAGGGTGCCGCCGGGCTACGCCGTCCGGCCCTGGTGGGGACTCGCCTCTACGTCTGGCAGGTGGTCGACACCTTACGGGCAAGCGATGGCGTCCAGGACGCCGCGTCGTACCTCGCGCTGACCGAGGCGCAGGTGCGGGCGGCCGCCGGCTACTACGCCGACTTCGTGGACGAGGTGGAGGCCGACGCGGCCGCCGAGCGCGAGTTCGCCGAGCGTGACCGCGCGCGAGCCGAGCGCGCGCAACAGGTACTCGGGTGAAGCTACTGCTCGACGAGCAGTACAGCCCGGACATAGCCGCCCACCTTCGCGCCGAGGGATACGACGTCACCTCGGTTCACGACCTTGGTCTTGTGGGGATCGCTGACCGGCCTCTGCTTGAGGCCGCGGCGGGAGCGCAGCGCGCCCTCGTGACCAACAACGTCCGCGACTTCGCGCCGCTGGCGGGCGCCTGGGCCGCCGAAGGGCGCGATCACAACGGTCTCATCTTCACTTCCGACCGCAGGTTGCCGAGAGCGAGGAACACGATCGGGCTGTTCGTCGATGCTCTCAAGGTGCTCTTGGACGCCGAGCCCTCCGCCGGCGGCTTGAAGAACCAGGTTCGCTGGCTGGTGAGCGGGCGGTAGCTGCGCCTCGAACCCCTCAACGGATACGACAGAAGTCGCTCGACCGATCGCGGACCCCGCGGCCCGAAAGCCGCCCGTTCCGCTGTTCTGAGCGGGAGGAGAAAGAGGGATAGCGAGAGGACGGCGATGGCCGGCGAGGATGAAGGCGAGCAACGCCTTCGAAGAGCCCAGTGCGGGATGGGTGCCACCGCATCTGGCGGGTTGATCGAGGCAGGGCATCGGCCGTTGCGGCGCCCATCCGGCCGCCGACTAGAATCCCGCGGGCATCGGGGCGTGGCGCAGCCTGGTAGCGCGCACCGTTCGGGTCGGTGAGGTCCCCGGTTCAAATCCGGGCGCCCCGATTGCGGATCTGGTCTTCCTCCTCCCGGCTAGCTTACCGAGGCCGGCATGTCCCGACACTAGGAGCGCCCTGAATGCCATCGGACCTCAGTACGGCGGTTCCGGTCGAACCGATCGCCGCGGACGCCGCGGCGGTCGACGAGCAACGCCGCTTCCCGCGCGCGGCGATCGACGAGCTCGGGCGCGGGGGCCTCCTGGGTCTAGGGCTACCGGGCTCGAACGGAGGAGCCGGCAGTAACCCGCTCGAGTTCGTGAACGTCGTCGAGCAGATCGCCGGGGCCTGCGCATCGACCGGCATGGTCTACGTCATGCACATCGTCGGGGCTCAGACCTTGCTCGCCGGGATCGACGGCGAGGATGGACCGGGGCCCAAGCAGGAGGCACTCGAGGCCATGGCCGCCGGCCGCCATCTCACCACGCTCGCCTACTCCGAACGCGGCTCGCGCAGCCATTTCTGGGCTCAGGTGAGCCACGCACGGGAGGACGGCGACGCCATCTTCGTCGATGCGGACAAGACGTGGGCCACGTCCGCCGGCGAGGCGGATTCCTACGTCCTCGCGACCGGGGCGCCGGGCACCGACGACCCGCTCTCGACCGAGCTCTACCTCGTGGCCTCGGATGCGCCGGCGGTGACGATTCCCCGCCACTTCGACGGCCTCGGCATGCGCGGCAACGCCTCTGCTCCGCTGCAGGTCAGAGACCTGCGTCTGGAGCGCGAGCGGCGTCTCGGCGGCGAGCGCTCGGGCTTTGGGCTCATGATGACCGCCACGCTCCCGTGGTTCGCGCTCGGCTCGGCCGCCTGCAGCGTTGGCATCGCCGGCGCCGCGCTCGACGCGGTCGTCGAGCACGCCAAGGGCGCGCGACTCGGACACGAGGGCTCCACCCTCGCCGATGTGCCGGGTGTTCGCGCGCGGCTCGCCCACAGCCGGATCCGGCTGCGTGAGTCCCGCGCGCTGCTCCACGAGGTCGCCGGCGAGGTGGCACGCGGCGAAGCGACCGCCCAGGAGGGCGTGCTCGCGGTCAAGGCCTCAGCGGCGGAGATGGCCGTCGAGGTCACCGACCTGGCGATGCGCGTCGGAGGCGGGGTCGCCTACTCCAAGCACGGGCCGCTCGAGCGCCACCTGCGTGATGCCCGGGCGGCCTCGGTGATGGCTCCCACGACGGAGTTGCTCCACGACTTCCTCGGCAAGGCCCTGACCGGCCAGGACCTCTTCTGATCATGGGAGGCGGATACCAGCTCGGCGCGGTCGTCTACCACCCCAAGGTCGAGCAGATCTGGCAGGAGTTCTCGGCGTGGTTCGCCGACCAGGGGCTCGACCTCGCGCCGCGCTACTACGACAGCTATGAGGAACAGATCGACGATCTCCTCGACGGTGGCCTGGACACGGCTTGGAGCACCAACCTCGCCCACGTGCGGGTGCTCGAGCGCACGGACGGGAAGGCGGGCGCACTCGCCATGCGCGACACCGACCGCGGGTGGCGCTCGCACCTCGTCGCGCTCGCGACAGCCGGCATCGCTCGCTTGGACGATCTGGCCGGGCGTCGAGTGGGCTTCGGAGACGCCGACTCGCCGCAGGCTCACATCCTCCCGGTCCACGCACTTCGCGCCGAGGGCGTCGACCCGGCCCAAGAGTTCCGCGCCGATCGCCTCGACCGTGACCTCGGCAAGCACGGAGACACGGCGGGCGCCGAGCTCGCGCAGCTCGCGCGCGTTCGCGCTCGCGACCTCGACGCATGCGTCGTGTCGAGCGTGACGCTGGACGCCGTCAAGCGACAGGGCGACGCCGACGAGCTGACGACGGTATGGACCTCCCCGCCGTTTCACCACTGCTGCTTCACCGTCCTGGACGACACGAGCGAGGAGCACGACCGGTTCCGCCGACTGCTTTTCAGCATGGACGTGACCGATCCGAGGTTGTGCGAGCCGATGGAGCTCGAGTACGTCAACCGCTGGGTCCCGTTCGACCCCGACGGCTACGGCGACCTCATCGCCGCGGTGGCCGCGGGCCCCGTCGTGGTCGGAGATGGGG
>JACCUC010000156.1 GCA_013812065.1 Thermoleophilaceae bacterium
CGCGAGCGGATCGCGGCGCTCGGGCCCCCGCCGGAAGACCCGGTGGGCGGCGAGGGCGTCGGGAGGTGGCGCTGATAGGCGGGACTCCCGTGTGCCGGCAGTGGGTTGTCGCGACGGGTGCGCTGCCGGTTTCACGCGGGAGCAGCACGCTTCTGCCATGGGGGGGAGCACTCTGCGTCGGACGCGATCGTGGGGCGCGGCTTCCCTGTACGTCGACGCCGCAGCGGCCTTCCACGCGGACGGATGTCCAGACCGCACGTCACCGACACTGGGCACCGGTCGGGGCCGCTTGCACGGCTGGCGATGGCCGCCCGAGACCATGCACCCTCCTTGGCACCCCGGTTTGAGCGGCTCGACCACATGGTCCGGCGACCGGTCGCGACTGTCGCATGAGAAGCGCGAGGCCGTCTGGGGCCCTGCACATCTGCATGCCATTGGTATTAAATTCCGACGGTATCGGTAGTCCTCCCCGCGATCCGCCTGTGGCCCTGTTCACCTTCGATGGGTCGAACGCCGGTTTGACCGCCCGGCTGATGCTCGACCACAAGGGCATCGATTACCGGTACGTCAATCTGCTCCCCGCAGCTCACGCACTGGCCGTGCGCGCGTTGGGGTTCCCCGGGTGGACCGTGCCGGCCTTGAAGGTCGGTGGGCGGCGGGTGCAAGGCACGCGCAACATCTCGCGGGCGCTCGATGAGCTTTGGCCGGAACCGCTGCTTTTCCCTTCCGCGAGGCGCGATGCGGTCGAAGAGGCCGAACGCTGGGGGGAGGATGTTCAGAACGCTGCACGACGCCTCTTCTACTGCGCAGCGCGCCGGGATCGGTCCGCGTTCGCGAGCATGACCGAGGGGACGCATACCCTTCCCGCCCGGCTCTGGCTGCGGGCGGCGGCGCCCTTGATCGTCTGGCTCGCCGGGAGCGTGCACGCTGCCACGGACTCCGCTGGTCGGGACGCGCTCGCTGCTCTTCCCTCGGTCCTCGACACGATCGACGCCTGGATCGAGGAAGGCCTGCTGGACGGGAGTGAGCTGAATGCAGCCGACTTCCAGATCGCGCCCAACGTCCGCCCGATGCTTTTCTTTGAGGACCTCGCCGCGTTCATCGAAGCTCGGCCCGCGGGGCGCTTCGCCAGGCGCGTCGTGCCCGAGTATCCGGGCCACGTTCGGCGGGTCTTGCCGGACGAGTGGCTCGAACCCCTTCGTGCAGCAAGTGAGGGCCGTTCGTAAGGTCGCGCTCGGGAGGACAAGCGTGGAGCGCTCGGGGAGGACAAGCCGCAATCTCCGCGGCCAGGGCGCACGGCGGGAGTTTTCCGGTCCGCGCCGCCAGGATCCACTGGAGTCCGGATACCCTGAGTATCTGATGCCCGTACGGCGACTCAACCGCGCTCAGCGAAAGGCCCTCACCAATAACGACTGCTGGAGGCGGCCGAAGAGATTTCCTTCGCAAGGGCTTTCACGGAGCGTCGCTGGACGAGGTGGCCGAGAGCGCCGGCTACACGAAGGGCGCCGTCTACTCGACGTTCGAAAGCAAGGCGGACCTGTTTCTGGCGGTCTCCGACGTCGTCATGGAGCGGCGCACGCGCGAGATCGGAGCGCTCGTCGGCGCGCACGAGACGGTGGAGGCCCAAGCGGCTGCGCTCGCGCGCCGGCCCGTCGACGGCCGAAACCAGCGTTGGTTTCTTGTCGCCGTCGAGTTTGGGATGCACGCGGCCCAAGATGCTGAGCTCCTGTCCCAGTTCAGGCGCCACTATCGGGGCCTTCGGATGAGTCTTGTCGAGCTGCTCGCCCACGACGAGGCGCGTTCTGAACGGCCGCGGCCGTTCAGTGCGGAGCTGGGAGCGATCGTAATCTTGGGGCTCGCGAACGGCCTCGCACTGGAGCGTCTGATCGAGCCTGAGGGAGTGCCCGATGACCTGATGGCTCGCGCCTTCAGGCTGCTCAGCCGTCCGCTCGAGGCGACCGCTGGCGGGGCCAATCCGGCGGGCCGTTAAGGCAGAACCCCGCAACCGGGCTTCGCCCATCGGCTCGTAGCACGCGCAGCAGCAGGCGGTTGGACTGAGCCATTCGAGCTTGTCGCACTGCTGCAATGCGCGACAGGGGGTAGCCTCGCTCAGCGCTTCCGACGCTGCTCCTTCTCGACGAGCGCAACCTCGCCGAGATCGAGTCAGACGACTACCCGGACGAGCGCCTCGTGGTCTGCCGCAACCCGCTCGTCGCAGAGGAGCGCCGGCGCAAGCGCGAGGACTTGCTCGCGGCGACAAAGCGTGCGCTGGCAGAGATCACGGAGCGCGTCGAGCACGGCACGCTTTCGGGCTCGGCCGCGATCGGCCTCGCCGCCGGTGCGGTCTGGAACCGCTATCGGGTCAAGAAGCACTTCCAGCTCGAGATCGCAGAC
>JACCUC010000173.1 GCA_013812065.1 Thermoleophilaceae bacterium
CACGACGGCGATCCGCGCGGCGCCGGCCGCGATGACCTCGGGCGTGTGCGTCGGGTCGATCCCCCCGATCGCGAAGAAAGGCTTCTCCGCGTGGGCCGCGGCGTGGCGCACGAGCTCGAGCCCGACCGGCTCGACGTCCGGCTTGGTGGCCGTGGCGTACACCGGCCCGACGCCCAGGTAGTCGGCGGCCGAGCGCCGCGCCGCGGCGATCTGCTCGGGCGAGTGGGTAGAGATCCCGATCAGGAGCTCATCCCCGACGGAGCGACGCACGTCGTCGGGGTCCTCGTCGCCCTGTCCGACGTGGACCCCTTCGGCTCCGCAGGCGAACGCGAGATCAGGGCGGTCGTTGACGATCAGAAGCCCACCCGCAGCCGCGCACAGCGCTCCGAGCCGGCGGCCGGCGGCCACGAGCTCCTGGTCGGTCGCGTCCTTGTCGCGGAGCTGGACGATGTCGACGCCTCCGGCCAGGGCGGCCTCCACGAGCGGTTCGGCCGCTCCTCCGTCGACCCGCGACTCGACGACCAGGTAGAGCCGGGCGGCCGCCAGGCGGGCGCGGCGCTCGTCGCTCGTCGCTGCCTGCGCCGGGTCGGCCATCGCCTCCTCATCCTGACATAGGCCTGCGCGGCGAACGGGCCGCCGCCGAGCCTGCTTAGATTGGGGTCAACGGCCCGCTCGCCAAGGGAGACAGCAGTGACTCCAGCCGCACCAATAGGCATTGGCACTTCGATCGTCCTGATCACCGTGGGCGCGATCCTCAAGTACGCGATCACCGAGGGCGAAATCTGGTTCCTCGACATCGAGGCCACCGGGACGATCCTGCTCCTCATCGGCATCCTTGCGCTGGTCCTGGCGATCGTCTACGGGCTGATCCTCACAAATCGCGCTCGCGAGACCGAGGTTGTGCGGGAGCGACCCGACGTCGTGCGCGAGCGCGAGTACCACGACGATCCGACGCGCCGCCGCGAGCGCTACTGAGCGACCCGCCGCCCGCGGTTTGACGCGGCGCCTCGACGGCTAGACTCCTGTCTCACGGGAGCTCGGGCGATACCGGGCTGAGAGGGCGGCTGGGCGCCGCCGACCGTCTGACCCGACCCGGGTAATGCCGGCGCGGGGATTTCGTCGCGGGCCCCTCCACCCACCGGATGGAGATGAGTCACGGTCCGAGACATCCAAGCTATGACGTCGCCGTCGTCGGCGGTGGCGTCGTCGGGCTGGCGTGCGCGTGGCGGGCCCGGCAGCGAGGCTTCGCGACGGTCGTGGTCGAACGGGAGCGCGCGGGCGCGGGCGCCTCGGGCGTGGCCGCGGGCATGCTCGCCCCGGTCACCGAGGCCGACTTCGGCGAGCAGGCCCTGCTCGGCCTCAACCTCGCCGGACTCGAGCGCTGGCCGGCGTTTGCCGCCGAGCTCTCGGAGCTCTCAGGCCTCGCGACGGGGTTACGCCACAGCGGCGCCCTGGTGGTCGGCGCAGACCGTGACGACGCCGAGGAGCTCCGCCGCCTCGCCGACCTGCAGTCCGCCCTCGGCCTGGACGCGCGCTGGCTCTCGGGGCGTGAGTGCCGGCGGCTCGAGCCGGGACTGTCGCCGCGCGTGCCGGGCGGAATCGAGGCTTCGCGGGAGGGTCACGTCGATCCCGCTGCGACCGTCGAGGCGTTACGGGCGGCGTTCCTGGCCGCGGGCGGAGAGCTGCTCGAGGGCGTTGGCGTGGAGGAGATCGAGCTGGACGCGGCCGGATCGCGGGTCGCCGCCCTGGCGCTCGGGAACGGGCAACGCGTCGACGTCGAGCAGGTGGTGGGTGCCGCCGGGGCGTGGAGCGGCTCGCTCGAAGGGCTGCCGTCGG
Organism: Thermoleophilaceae bacterium; assembly: GCA_013812065.1. GTDB lineage: Bacteria > Actinomycetota > Thermoleophilia > Solirubrobacterales > Thermoleophilaceae > JACCUC01. Next base: position 1,837 of record JACCUC010000173.1, read on the forward strand.
GCGCCGTGCCGCCCGTGCGCCCGGTCAACGGTCAGATCCTCAGCCTGCGCGCCGCCGACGGGCGAGCGCCGCTCACGAAGCGCCTCGTGCGCACGCCGCGCTGTTACGTCGTCACCCGCGACGATGGGCGCGTGGTCGTCGGCGCCACGACCGAGGAGCGCGGCTTCGACGTGGGCGTGACTGCGGAGGGCGTGTTTCGCCTGCTCGAGGCGGCACGCGAGGTCCTCCCCGACGTCGACGAGCTCGATTTCGTGGCCGCGCGAGCGGGACTCCGCCCGGGGACGCCCGACAACGCCCCCGTCGTCGGCCGCACCGAGATCGACGGCCTGCTGTGGGCGACGGGCCACGGGCGCAACGGCGTCCTGCTCGCGCCGATCACCGCCGAGGCCATCGCCGCCTGCCTGAGTGGCGAGGACGCGGCCGAGGCGGTCCTCCCCTTTGCTCCCGATCGGTTCGCCCGTGCCCGCCCGTCCGTGGCGACGGCCGCCGCCCTCGGCGAGCGCTGAGAATGAGGATCGTTCTCAACGGTTCCGAGCGGGACATTCCCGGCGGGGCCACCGTCGACCAGGCCATCGAGGCCGCGGTAGCTTCCGCTGCCCGCACGGGCGTCGCGGTCGCAGTCGACGGGGAGGTCGTCCCGCGCGGCGAGTGGGAGCGCACCGCGCTCGCCGAGGGCCAGCGCGTCGAGGTGCTCCAGGCCGTGCAGGGAGGCAGCTGACCAAATGAACCCGCTCGTCATCGCCGACCGCTGGTTCGACTCGCGCCTGGTCATCGGCACGGGCGGGTTTCGCTCCCTCGAGGCCATGGCGACGGCGATCGCCGCGTCGGGCGCCGAGATGGCCACCGTGGCGCTGCGCCGGGTCGATCCGGACGCGCGCGGATCGGTGCTCGACGTCGTCCGTGACGCGGGCTGCTTCGTGCTCCCGAACACCGCCGGCTGCTTCACCGCCCGCGACGCGGTGACCACCGCGCGGCTTGCCCGCGAGGCTCTCGGCACCGACTGGGTGAAGCTCGAGGTCATCGGCGACGACCGCACGCTCCTGCCCGACCCGGCCGACCTGCTCGAGGCCGCCGAGACCCTGGTCGCCGACGGCTTCACGGTCCTCCCGTACACGAGCGACGATCCCGTCCTCGCCGCCCGACTCGAGGATGCCGGTTGCGCGGCGGTGATGCCGCTCGGCTCACCGATCGGAAGCGGCATGGGCATCGGCAACCCGTACAACCTGCGGCTCATCGTCGAGCGCGCAGGCGTGCCCGTGATACTCGACGCCGGCATCGGCACGGCCTCCGATGCGACGGTGGCCATGGAGCTCGGCTGCGCCGGGGTGCTGCTGGCGAGCGCGATATCGCGTGCCCAGGACCCGGCGGGGATGGCGCAGGCGATGCGGCTCGCGGTCGAGGCCGGACGGCTCGCCCACGCCGCCGGCCGCATCCCGCGGCGCCTCTACGCCGAAGCCTCGACGCCGCTCGCGGGCGTGCCCGAGCTTTCGTGAGCGCCGCCGAGCTCGACCGCGCGCGGCTCGAGGAGCTCGCCGGCCGCTGGGTGCAGGCCTGGAGCGGAGGAACCGATTTCGCGTCCTGTTGCACGCCCGACGTCAGCTACGAGGATCCCCTCACCGTGGACCCGGTCGAGGGAGTCGAAGCGCTCGAAGGGCACGCCGGACGCATGCGCCTTGCGCTCCCCGACGTGCGTGTCGAGCGCAACGCCGTTGCCCTCGCCGGCGGGCCGGGCGAGGGCTTCGCCTGCCTGCCCTGGCGTCTCGCGGGCACCCATCGCGGCGAGCTCGCCGGGCTGCCCGCGACCGAGCGCTTCCTCGTCCTCCAGGGCGTCCACTACGTCGAGCTCTCGGAAGGTTGCGTGCGCCGCGCCCGAGGCTTCTTCGACCTGCACGACGTCGGGGTCCAGCTCGGGCTCGTGCCGAGTCGCGGATCGCTGGCCGAGAGCACGCTGCTCATGCTGCGAGGATTCGGGATGCGGCGGCGCGGTTGATGGGTCAGCGGACGGTCTCTCCGCGCCCTGTGGGCACTCGGACGGGGCCGGGCGCGCGCGCTTCTCGCCGCCGTTCCCCGCTTATGTCTCGGGCCACGCGACGTTCGGTGCCGCTCACGCCGGGGTCATGCGCCGGTACTTTGGCACCGACAACGTCACGTTCATCGCGACGACCGAAGACCCGCACGCGACGGGCGTGACCCGGCCCTACAACAGCTTCACCGAGGCCGCGCGGGAGAACGCACGCAGCCGCGTGTATCTGGGAGTGCACTTCCAGTGGGACGGCGACCACGGGTTCCTCTCGGGCAGCGCGCTGGCCGAGCACGTCGTCGCGACGCGGCTCAGGCCGCTGGGCGCCTGAGCTAGTCCGCGTCAAGTACGGGGCCACCGACCCGGAGCGTTGGGCGTCCCGCCGCGCCAACCGACCTACCGGCGCCCGCCCCCTACGACCAGCAGCTCGAGCAGCGCCTTCTGGGCGTGCAGGCGGTTCTCGGCCTGGTCCCACACCGCCGACCGCCCGCCGTACAGTACGTCCTCGGTGATCTCCTCGCCGGGATGGGCTGGGAGGCAGTGGAGGGCGATCGCGTCGTCCCGCGCGCCCTCGAAGAGCGCCGCGTCGAGCCGGTAGGGCTCGAGCAGGTCGCGGCGATGCGCGGCCTCTGACTCGTCGCCCATGCTCACCCACACGTCGGTGTAGAGGGCGTGGGCTCCGGCAGCGGCCTCGGCCGGATCGCTCGTGAGCCTCACCGAGCCACCCTCGCCGGCGGCGCGCGCCGCGGCCTCGACCACCTCCGGTCGGGGCGCGAGCTCGCCCGGGGTGGCCACCGCGACCTGGAGCCCCGCCCGTGCGCCGAGCAGCATCAACGACGCGGCTACGTTGTTGCCGTCGCCGACGTAGGCGAGCCGCAGGCCGGCGGTTCGGCCGAAGCGCTCGCGCAGCGTCACCAGGTCGGCGAGCGCCTGGCACGGATGGTGGGCGGCGGTAAGCATGTTGACCACGGGCACGCTCGCGTGGGCGGCAAGCTCCTCGACCAAGGCATGCGACCCGGTCCGGACCCCCACCGCGTGCACGAGCCGCGAGAGGACGAGCGCGGTATCGCGCACCGACTCGCCGCGCGCGAGCTGAGTCTCGCCCTCGCGCAGGACCAGGGGGTGCCCGCCGAGCTCGTCGACGGCGACCTCGAACGAGATTCGCGTACGCGTCGAGGGCTTCTCGAAGAGGAGAGCCACGCTGCGACCGGCGAGCGCTACGGTGGGAGCGCCCCCGGTCGCCGCGCCGAAGAGGGCGGCACGCGCCGCCTTGAGCTCGAGCGAGCGCTCGAGCAGCGTGGAGAGCTCGTCGATCGCGAGCTCCTCGCCGGTGAGGAAGTGGCGTGGCACCGGCGGAGCGTAGTCCGCGTGTGCCGGGCGCTGGCAGGCGTTCGACCACGCGACCGCCACCGCTGGGCACTTCGTGGCACCATGGACAGAGCGCGCGCGGAACGACGGTGTCGGTTCGGGCGAAGGGCGAAAGGCGAGGAGAACCGGGATGGCAGAGCGAAGCGGCGGATCACAGCGAGGGAGCGGCGGCTCCTCCGGGTCGAAGGCGGCGCGCCGCGAGGCCGCACGCAAGGGCGGGCAGGCGCGCGGCCGCCAGCAGCAGGCTCGCAAGGCCGCGCGCGAGACCGCCGAGACCGCGACGCAGCCGGTCGAGGCCGCCGGCTTCTCGGGTAAGACGGTGGCCGAGGTCCGCAGCGCGCTGCGCGACAACCTCTTCAACCCGCTCAACCTCGTCCTCCTGACCCGTGACCGCATCGAGGAGGTCGTCGACGAGGCCGTCAGCCGCGGTCGGATGACCGCCAACGACGCCCAGGACATCGTCCAGAGCCTGCTGAGCCGGGGCCGCAAGCAGACCAACGACGTGCTCAACAACCTCGAGAGCCTGCTCGAGCGCGGGCGCAGCGGCATCGGGACGGTCGCCGGTGGGGCCGTCGATCGCAGCACGAGCGCGGCTGCGGGCGCGCGCCGTCAGGCCGAGCGCACTGCCGACCAGGCGCTTAAGACCGCCGACCCGGTGATAGTCCGGGCCGACCGCGCGCGGCGGGTGGCCGGCGTGGGGCCGAGCTTTCCGATCACCAACTACGACAACCTCAACGTCGCCCAGGTGCAGGACCGCCTTGGAACCCTGAACGCCGCCGAGCTGCGCAAGGTCCGCGACCACGAGCGCCGCCACGCCAACCGCAAGACGGTGCTGGCGGCGATCGAGTCGAAGCTCAACTGAGCTGAGCGGCGCCGCCGACCCCAGCGCCGCCCGCCCGGAGCGCGGCGACGAGCTCGAGCTCGTCGTCGACAGGCTCGCCTACGGCGGGGCCGGGGTCGCCCGGCTCGACGGCTACGTCGTCTTCGTGACCGGAGCGGTTCCGGGCGATCGAGTGCGCGCCCGGGTCACCAAGCGCAAGCGCGCGTACGCCGAGGCGCGCGCCCTCGAGCTCGTCGAGCCGAGCCCGGACCGTATCGAGCCGCGGTCGCCGCACCCCGGCGCGCCCTGGCAGGTCCTGCCCTACGAGCGTCAGCTCACCGAGAAGGAGACCCAGGTCCACGACGCGCTGAGCCGGATCGGCCACTTCGAGGACCCACCGGTGGCGCCGGTGCTTGCGGCCGAGGATCCCTGGCGCTACCGGAACAAGGTCGAGTACTCGTTCGGGGAGAGCGATGACGGGGAGCTCGTGCTCGGCTTCCACCGTCCGGGTCGCTGGAACGAGATCGACGACGTGACCGACGATGTGCTCGCCTCCGAGCGCGTCGACGCGCTGCGCGAGCGGGTCAAGGCGTGGTGTCGCGCCGAGGGCCTGTCCGCCTACGACCGCCGCGACGGTACCGGCTTCCTGCGCAACCTCGTGGTCCGCGAGGGCCGGCGCATCGGCGAGCTCCAAGCCCGGATCGTGACGAGCCCCGGCGACTTCCGCGCCCGCGAGCTGGCCGCCGCCCTGCCCGGCGCCGACGGCGTCCTCTGGACCCGCGCCGCCGGCGTCGCCGAGACCACCCGCGACGGCGAGACCGAGCTGCTGGCCGGCGCCGAGACGATCGAGGAGGAGCTGCGCATCTTCGGCGCCGCGCTGCGCTTTCGCATCTCGCCGGAGGCCTTCTTCCAGGTCCACACCGAGCAGGCCGAGCGGCTGTATGCGATCGCGGCCGAGCTCGCCGGCCTGGGCGGCTCCGAGCGCGTCTTCGATCTGTACTCGGGAATCGGGACGATCGCGGTCTGCTTGGCTCTGCGCGCGCGGGAGGTGCTCGGGATCGAGAGCATCGAGCCCGCGGTCGCCGACGCGATCGAGAACGCGCGCCGCAACGAGGTCGAGAACGTCAGCTTCTTCGCGGGCGACGTGCGCACGGCGCTGCGTCCGCTCGTCGAGAAGGCGGGAAAGCCCGACGTCGTGGTCGTCGACCCGCCCCGCGCCGGCCTCTCGCAGAAGATCGTTCGCCGGGTGCTCGAGACCGGTGCGAGGCGGATCGTCTACGTCTCGTGCAACCCGACGACGCTCGCTCCGAACGCGCGCCAGATCGCTGACGCGGGCTACCGGCTGGCCGCGGTACGGCCGGTCGACATGTTCCCGCAGACGCCCCACATCGAGTGCGTGGCGCTGCTCGAGCGGGTCAGGTGAGCGAACGCCGCCTCGCAGCGGGGTCGCTGCGCCGCACCCGCGGCTCAGTACGGCGGCAGCGCGCCATACCACTCCCCGAGCGCCCGAAACGCCTGCCAGAACGCCCGCTTCGCGCCCTCCTCGTCGAGTGCCGCGTCGATGTCGGGCACATACAGCGCCTCGCAGCTGGGCGTGAGCACCTGAATCTCCCCGTGTCTCGGCTCGACCGGTCGCCCGAGCGGAACCTCGAGCTCGTTCAGAACCGCAAGCGCCCCCTCGCCCATGACGACGACGATCCGCGGTCCGACGATCGCGAGCTCGGTTAGCAGGTGTGCCCGGCACTCGGGCGCCGACAGCATCGGATCGGCTACCGGGCACTTGATGGCAAGCGTGCCGTAGACCACGAGCGGGTCGATCCCGAGTCGCCGCAGGCTCTTGAGCAGCGCCTGCCCCGAACGTCCGTAGAAGGCAACGCCCTCATGGACCTCGGACGCGCTCGGAGCGTGCTTGAGCAGGAAGACGTCGGCTTGGGGATGCCCAGAGGCCAGTACCGGGGCGAGGTTCCCCCGGGGACAGAGGTCGCAGGCCTGAACCTCCCGCGCGAGGCCGTTCAGCTCGCGGATCGCCCGCTCGAGGTACTTCTCCCGGATCTCGTCGTCGGTCGCGGGCATCCGGGAGATGGAGTTGGACGGCTCCGCTCGCCCTCCTCTTGACTGCATCACTCCTTGCTCGCGCCCACCGCCCCGTCGACGCGCCCCCGAGCGCCCCGGCCGGACCCGCGCTGCTTGATGAACTTGAGCGCCTGGACGTAGAGCAGGCTCTGGCGCCGGCGGACGATGTCGGCGGCCCGCAGCGACTCGAGGAACTCCTCCGGCCCCTCGAAGTCACGCATCCGGATGCGGACCGAGCCGAGCCCCTGCGCCACGTGGCTGTCCGATCCCGCGCCGGCGACGATCCGGTACTTGGCGGCAAAGCGCGCCGCCTCCTCGTTGAAGCCCGAGTAGGCGACCTTGGCGTTGAAGACCTCGATCGCGTCGATCTCACCGACGATCCCGAGCAGGTCCTCATAGCCCGCGACCGTGTGCATCCGGTCGAAGGGATGGGGAACGTAGACCAGGCCGCCCTGCCGGCGGATCTCGGCGATCGTCTCCGCGAGGGTCATCCCGCGCTCGATCTTCTCCTCGATGAAGAGGGCGATCACCTCTCCCTGGTCGGCGGTCTTGACCTCTTCGGAGACGATCACCTTCGGCACGCCCTTGCCGTCCCGCCGCGCGAGCTCTCGGGCCGCGAGAGCGCCGGTGATCTCGTTGTGGTCGGTGACCGCGATCGCTCCGAGGCCGCGCTCCCGCGCCGTCTCGAGCAGGGTCTCGACCGGGGTCGCGCAGTCAGGCGAGTGGTCGGTGTGCATGTGCAGATCGACGTCGATCAGCGGCCGCGCCTCGAGCCGCCGGCGCACCGCGGGCTTCCCGTCGGGCGGATGGCGGCGCGCGGCGACCTCCGCGTAGAGCTCCTCGAAGCGGTCGGCGACCGTCGACCATCCGAGCTCCTCGTGGCAGGCGGCGATCCGATCGTGCAGGTTGTGGCGCAGCTCCCCCTCGACCACGAGCCGTTCGAGCTGGCCGGCGAGGGTGTCGGCATCGCGGGGATCGAACAGCAGCCCGAGGTCGCCATCACGCAGCAGCTCCTCGTACTCGGGTAGGCGGGTGGCCACCGGCACGGCGCCGCCCGCGAGGGCCCGGACCACGAGCTGAGGAGCCGGGGCTACGCCGCTCGAGGCGGCGACCACGACGTGGGCGCGCGCGAGGTGCTGGGCTTCGGAGCCGTGCTCGGGCCCGGCGAAGTGGATGCGGTCGCGGATCGCCCGCGAGAGCCCGCTTGGCGGCCGCCCGTCGGCCGAGCGCCCCCAGACCGTGGCCCGCCACGGCAGCGCACCGGGCAGGCGCCGCAGCGCCCGCAGGAACGTCCGCAGCGCCCCCCGCTCCTCCTCGGTGGAGAAGAGGATCTCGACCAGCTCGTCGTCTGCCCGCGCGGGGCGCTCGGCGAGATCGGCGCCGGGCGGGATCACCCGGTAGTCGCCCGGGAAGTAGCGTCCCACGAGCTCGCCGGTGGCACGGAAGCTCGCGGTGCGACCGTCGAGGCGGCCGAAGCGCAGCTCGGTCAGGCGCCGCCCGAGCTGGGTCGACACCACGCGCTCGGCGGCGGAGTGGAAGGTTCCAACGTTTAGAGCGCGCGAGTGACGCAGCGCCGCCGAGGCCGCGCTCGGCGAGAACGGCTCGTGGACGTGCACGAAGTCGAGCTCCGCTCCCTCGAGCAGATCCTCGAGCGTGCGCGAGAGGTCGAGCGGGAGCGAAGCCGTGGAGCCGCGGCGCGTGGGCGGGAAAGGGAGGCCGTGGCCGACCGCGATGACCTGGGCGCACCCCGGCTGAGCCCACAGCGCCTCCGGGTCGTCGGCGAGTCGGCGCACGAGCGCCCGCGACTCGCGCACGAGCTCGCGCGACTCGGCCGGCGCGACGACCACGACCCGGTGCCCGCGGGCGCACAGCTCGTCGGAGAGTCGCTCGACGTAGCGGTTGACCTCGCGGTGGGCCTCCCAGGGGTACGGCGAGACCTGCGCGATCGCAAAGCGCTCGGACGAGCTCACGGGCGGAGGATAGGCGCCCGATCCTCCGGCGTCAGGCCTCGCTGCGAGCCCGCATGTGTGCTCCGCCCGGAAGCTTCGGCGCCCCCGCGTGCTCGGCGATGAACTGCTCTGTGTCGTCTCGCGCGACCGAATCCGGCACCTGCCGCGGCGGCGACTTCATGAAGTACGAGCTCGGCGCCTCGAGCGCTCCGCTGACCCCGCGGTTGAGCGCGAGCTTGCAGCAACGCACGGCGTCGATGACGATTCCCGCCGAGTTCGGCGAGTCCCAGACCTCGAGCTTGAGCTCAGCGCTCAGCGGGACGCCGCCGAAGGCCTCGCCCTCGAGGCGGATGTGTGCCCACTTGCGGTCGGTGAGCCACGGCACGTAGTCGGAGGGACCGATGTAGACGTCGTCGGTAGGGAGCTCGTGACCAATGATCGAGGTCACCGCACCGGTCTTCGACTCCTTCTTCGACTCGAGCCGGTCGCGCTCGAGCATGTTGTAGAAGTCCATGTTGCCGCCCACGTTGAGCTGGGAGGTCCGCGCGAGCCGCACGCCGCGGTCGGCGAACAGGCGAGCGAGCTGGCGGTGGACGATCGTCGCGCCGACCTGCGACTTGATGTCGTCGCCGACGAGCGGCAGCCCGGCCTTGGCGAAGCGCCGCGTCCAATATTCCTCGCGTGCGATGAACACGGGGATGCAGTTGACGAAGGCGCAACCCGCCTCGAGCACCTGCTCGACGTACCATTTAGTGGCCTGCTCGGCCCCGACGGGGAGATAGGAGACGACGACGTCGGTCTTGGTCTCGCGCAGGATCTCCACGATGTCGTCGGTCTCCCCGGGCGCCTTGTCGATCTTCTCCTTGAGGTACCTGCCGAGGCCGTCGTGGGTCATTCCGCGGTGCACCGGCACCTCGAGGCGCGGTACCTCGGCGAACTTCAGCGTGTTGTTCTGACCGGCCCAGATCGCCTCGGAGAGGTCCTTGCCGACCTTTTCGGCGTCGATGTCGAAGGCGGCCGAGAACTCGACGTCGCCGACGTGGTAGCCGCCGAGGTCGACGTGCATCAGCCCGGGCACCTGCTCCGCGCGGTCGGCGTGGCGGTAGTGCTCGATCCCCTGGACGAACGAGGAGGCGCAGTTGCCCACCCCGACGACGGCGACGCGAACCTTCTCGGTCGTGTACCGCGAGGCGCCGTTGGCTGTTTGGTCTGCGGTCATGGAGATGGTCCCTTCTGGCGGTGAGGCGACGGCGCGCCCGCGAGGGGAGCGGCGGCGGGCGTAGGGAGAACCCTCCCGTTCCTTCCCGGTTACACCCAGCTCACTCGTCGCCCGCCGCGCGCAGCTCGTGCCGCACGTGGAGCACGCGCTGCACCGCCGTGACCGACGTGAGCAGCGCCAAAGCGTAGATGCTGGGCGCGAGCAGCGAGAAGTCGCCGAGGCCGGCGCCCGCGCCGAAGACGATGCCGATCGCGAGGATCACGGCCCGCGGCGGCCGCTGCGCGAAGCCGACCTTGCACTCGACGCCGAGCGCCTCCGCGCGGGCGCGCGTGTAGCTGACCATGAGCGAGCCGAGCACGGTGACGATCGTCGCGGCCACGGCGATCTCGTCCTGACGGGAGGCGAAGTAGACGCCGATCGCGGCGAGCACCAGACCCTCCTCGACGCGGTCGAGCGTCGAGTCGAGGAAGGCACCGAACTGCGTGCCCTTGCCGGACATGCGCGAGTACCGTCCGTCGAGCGCGTCCATGGTCGAGCCGACCATGAAGCTGATTCCGGCGAGCAGGAAGAGGCCCTGGGTGATGAGCCCCGCGGCGACCAGGTTGAGCACGAGGCCTGTGAGCGAGATCGCGTTGGGGGTCAGCCGCGAGTCGATCAGCCGCTGGCGCGCTACCGCCCGCCTCTCGGCGGCGCGGGCCTCGCGCGCGGCGCCCCCGCCGGTGCCTCCCCGGTGG
>JACCUC010000189.1 GCA_013812065.1 Thermoleophilaceae bacterium
ATCGTCGGGGCGGTGCGCGAGCGCGGCGACGCGGCCGTGCGCGAGCTGACCGCGCGTCTCGACGGCGCGGACGTGCCGCCCGGGCGCCTGCGGGTCACGGGCAAGGAGATCGACGACGCGACGCGAGCTCTGGAGCCATCGCTCTCGAACGCTCTGGGCACGGCCATCGACAACGTCGAGCAGGTGGCGCGCGCGTCGCTGCGCGAGGGGACGGCAGTGTCGCTTCCGCAGCGGCAGAAGGTGGAGACCGCCGAGGTCGCGATCCGCCGTGCGGCGGCGTACGTCCCGGGCGGACGGGCGCCCTATGCATCGACGGTCGTGATGTGCGCGGTCACCGCCCGCGTGGCCGGTGTCGAGGAGCTCGCCGTGTGCGCGCCGCCAGCCGCGGCCGGAGAGGTCCACCCGATCCTCCTCGGGGCGTGCGGGCTGTGCGGGGTCGACGAGGTCTACCGGATGGGCGGGGCGCAGGCGATCGCCGCGCTCGCGCACGGGACGGATTCGGTGCCCGCGGTGGACCTGATCGTCGGGCCGGGGAGCGCGTGGGTGCAGGAAGCCAAGCGCCAGGTGGTGGGGACCGTCGGAATCGACGGAGTCGCCGGGCCGAGCGAGCTCGTCGTCGTGGCCGCGGCGGGCGCCGACGCCGAGCTCGTCGCCCTCGACCTGCTCGCCCAGGCCGAGCACGGGCCGGCGAGCCTGCTCGCGCTCGTGAGCGAGGATCGCGCACTGCTGGAGGAGGTCGAGCGTGTCGTCGTCGCGACGGCGACCGAGCCGGTCGCGGGCGCCGACGGGCCGCCGCTCGCGCTCGTCCTCGCGCCTGACTCGAGGGTCGCCGTGCGCGCCGGCGATCTCATTGCGCCGGAGCATCTGGAGCTCGTGGGGGAGGAGGCGGAGGCCTTGGCCGGCGACGTGCGCTCGGCCGGTGCGCTGTTCGTCGGCCGCGACGCCGGCACCGCCTTTGGCGACTACGTCGCGGGGTCGAACGCGGTGCTGCCCACGGGCGGGGCCGCCCGGCATTCAAGCGCGCTGTCGGTGGCGACCTTTCGGCGGCGCATGGCGCGCGTGACGCTTGCCGGCGAAGCTGCGGCCAAGCTCGCCAAGGCCGGGGCCGCGCTCGCGCGAGCGGAGGGGTTCGTCGTCCACGCGGAGTCGATGGAGCGGCGGGCCTAAGGCGAAAAATCCCGCTCGCACCCTCAGGCCGCCTCCTTCCCAGCGTGACGGTCTGACCGAGCGCTTCGAGCTGGGAGGAAGTCGAGGTGGAGGCCGCCGAGCCGGGAGCGGTTCGCGCGATCAGCCAGTTCGGCGGTCCGACCGGAAGCGCTACTCACCGGGCCGCCAGCTCGCCCACCATGCCGCGTTCGGCGTGGTCACCAACGGTACAGACGAAGCGGTAGTCGCCAGGCTTGAGCGACACCGTCGCGGACCGGGTCATCCCCCCTTGGAACGTCGGTGTTCCTCCGACCTCCCGGTCGCCCTGGTAGATCCTCAGGTTGTGCGCGAGGGCACCTTGGTTCCTGAGGCGTATCTGCACCGTGACCCCGCCGCTCGCTTTGGCCCCCTCGACGAGCACGGTTTTGGCATCGAAGGAGAACTCGTTCCCCACGAGCTCGACGGACCGCCCCGGCGGCACCGTGACCGTGCGCCCGGCCTGATCTGCTTCTCCTCCGCAGCCAGCGAAGGCGGCAACCGCCATGGCGAGCGCGAACCGACGGCCTGAGCGCCCGATTCCGATCACGCTCTCGAGAAGACAACGTCCGCTTCGGTCGCGGCTTGCCGAGTCAGGGCTCGGTCCTCACTCGCACCGCCTGGGCGAGTGTGCTGCCGAGCACATGCTGGCGGTCGCCGACGCGCACGAAGAGCGGGCCCCCGAAAGGCTGCTTTTCGTCGACCCAAATCTCGACGCCCGGACAGAGGTCGCGCTCGGCCAGGTAGCGAAGCATCGCCGGGTCCGAGTCGGACACCCTCGCCACCGTCGCCCGTTCGCCGGGCTCGAGCTCGGCGAGCGACCGCGTCTCGCCCTCCTCGACCTCCCCCTCCCGGGTCGGGATCGGGTCGCCGTGCGGGTCGTGCGCGGGATGACCCAGCTTCGCCGCGATGCGCTCCTCGAGCTCCTCCGAGAGCACGTGCTCGAGGACCTCGGCCTCCTCGTGAACCCGGTCCCAGGGAACGCCGAGCTCCTCGCTCAGGTAACGCTCGAGCAGCCGGTGGTGGCGGAGCACCTCGAGCGCAACGCGGCGGCCACGCTCGGTGAGCTTCGTTCCCCCGTAGGGGGCGTGCTCGGCCAGTCCATGCTCAGCCAGCCTCTTCACCATGCTCGACGCGGATCCGCGCGTGACCCCCAGGCGCTCGGCGAGTGAGCTGGTCGTGACGGGACCGTCGCCGCGCTGCTCGAGGGAGTAGATCGCCTTGGCGTAGTCCTCGACCGTGTCGGTCTGCGAGCGCTCGTCGCGTCGCTGACCGTGGTGGGCTGCTGCGGCCGCCATCGGCTCGTTCTACCCGCTTACCAGCAGACCCGTCACGTAGAGGATCGCCACCCCCGCCACTATCCCGCCCACGCTCGCGGGGTAGAGGGTGCGTCCGCCGTGGTCCCGGATCGACGGGACGAGCTGTTGGATGACCTGGACGATCGCCCCGGCGCCCGCGCCGATCAGAAAGGCGGCGACGCTTGGATTGAAGGCCGCTGCCCCGATCCAGGCCCCGAGGATGGCGGGCGCTCCCGCGATCAGCCCGAGGGCCATGAGCCGGCCGAGCGATGGCGGGCGATCGGCCGTAGGCGCGACGATCGCCAGACCCTCTGTGGTGTTGTGGATGGCGAAGCCGATGACGAGGAAGGTCCCGAGCGCCAGAGCGCCGATCGCATAGGAGGAGCCGATCGCGAGCCCCTCGCCGAGGTTGTGCAACCCGATGCCGATCGCCACCATCAGCGCCAGGTAGGCGCCGCCGGCACCCGCCGCCTTCGCACGCTCTTCGCGAGCCTCGATGTGCGCCTGAACCGCCGCAAGAGCGAGATAGGCGAGGATGGCCCCCAGGAAGACGAGCGCCACGCCGCCGAAAGCCTCCGGTGCCCCGGCCTCCTCGCCGAAGATCTCGCTGCCCTCGAGCACTGCATCCAAGGCCAGGAAGGCGAGCAGGCCGATCGTCAGCGCCATCAGGAACCGCAGGCCCTTCTTCGGGATGCGCCGCACGAACGGCAGCCACAGCATGCCGATCGCGACTGGAATGACGCCGACGTAGACCCCTAAGAGCGCCATCAGGCCGAAGAAGCCGAGGTCGTTCTCGGGCGTCGCCACCGCCACCTCTATCTCGTGTTCGATCGTCCCGCCGGTCGAGGTCATCAGGAAGAGCTCATAGGCCTCGCCCTCGACCCAGTCGTAGGGCATCGTGAGCGTCTCGGCCTCGAGGCGGCCGACCTCCCGGCTGCTCGCTCGGAAGGGTGCGTAGGCGTCGTTGATCGCCACCTGCGCCACCTCCACCGGGTCGGCCCCGTCGTTGCGGACCGTGAGCTGGATCTCGCCGGGGCGGAGGGTCGTCTGCTCGACCACGAGCTCTTCGGCGGGCGGCCCGCGCCGCTCTCCGAGGCCGGGCACGCCGAGGACGGCGAAGGCGACGACCGCTACGGCGATAAGGACCAAGGGGACGAGACCGAGGATCCAGGGTGAGGGGCCCCGGGCGCCCAGCATGGGCCCTCCTTGGCTGTCTCCCCGCGCCTCCATCAGTCCTCAACCTCGAAGAAGCCAAGCCAGCCGAGCTCGGCGAACTCGGTCTTGTGAGCGTGGAACATGAACTTCCCGGCGAACGGGAAGCGCATCTCGAGGATCCCGCGCTGGCCCTGGGCCTGCATGATCGTGTCTGTGAACTCCGTCGGCTCGAGCGACGTGCCGGTCGGGTAGTACTGGAAGAAGTTCGCGTGGGTGTGGAACGAGTTGATCTGGTCGAACTCGAGCAGGTTGGCGAGGTAGATCCGGACCAGCTCCCCCCGCTTCACCTTGATCGGCTTGTCCTGGTAGTGGAAGCCGACGGTGTTGACGGCGTAGACTTCGTTGCTCGCGTCGAAGTTCGTGTCGAAGCCGTTCATGACCATCACGAGCTCGTCGGCCTCGGGGCGGCCCTTCTTCGGGTCGATGATGAAGGCGCCGTAGAGGCCCTTGTGTATATGCGCCGCCAGCGGGCTCGTGTGGCAGTGATAGAGGTGCAGGCCGAACGGGTCCGCGTCGAACTCGTAGGTGAAGCTCTTTCCCGTCTCGACCGAGCCGCCGCCGAACTTCTCGTCGATCCCGTCCATGGCAGCCGGGTGGATCCCGTGGAAGTGGATCGTGTGGGGATGCTCGGAGCCGTTGATGAACTTGATCCGCAGGCGCTCGCCCTCGCGGGCACGCAGCGTCGGACCGGGCACGCGGCCGTTATAGGTCCAGGCGGCGAACTTCACGCCCGGAGCGACCTCGATCTCCTTGTCCTCGGCCACGATCTCCCACTCCCGCAGCACCCGCCCGCTCGGGAGCGTGCGCGTCCTACCCCTCTCGAAGTCGCGCACGATCTCCGAGGGGTCGAAGCCGTTGGCTGCGTGGTCGACCTTTCTCCCGGGTTGAAAGCCGTGACCTGCCACCGCGTGTTCCGAGCGTCGGCCGGGAGCACCGCCGGCCTCCGCTACCGCGGCCGCGGGGGCCGCCGTCAGGTTCCCTCCTACGTTGGTCAGCTTGGCGGCGGCCGCAGCCCCGAAGACCGGTGCGAGTCCGGCGATCATGCGGCGACGAGAAATCCTTTGGGCTGACATCGGTTGCGAGTTTACTTAGCCAAACTTCTTTGTCAAGCCAACTGTCCACGTGAGTCGCTCCGGACTCGACGCGCCGCGGTCGCGGGCGGCTTCGCTCGCTGCCGAGCTCCCGTCCGTGGCCTCTGCCCTGCTCGGCCTCGACCCCTCCGGGCGGTGGCGTGCACGGGACGTCCGGGCGGCTCGCGGCGACGGCCGCGCCCGGGCCACGAGCTTCACTGAGGCTGAGCCCGACCGCCGGGTAGCCTTGGCCGCCCCGTGAACCGCACCGCCACCGCCACCCACGCGACCGCGGAGACCGAGATCGACGTCTCGGTCGCGCTCGACGGCACCGGCGCGGGCGAGCGCCGCACCGGCGTCGGCTTCTTCGACCACATGCTCGACTCGCTCGCGCGCCACGGGCGCCTCGACCTCGACGTGGAGGCGCGCGGCGACCTCGAGACAGGCGCCCATCACACCGTCGAGGACACCGGCCTGCTGCTCGGGCGGGCTCTCGACGAGGCTCTCGCGGACCGCGCCGGCGTCGTGCGCTTCGGTGACGCCACCGTCCCGATGGACGAGGCGCGGGCGAGCGCGGCGATCGACCTCTCCGGGCGGCCACTGTGCCTGTTCGAGGCGCGCGGCCTCCCCGCGATGACGATCGGAGGCTTCGAGACCGAGCTGTGCGAGGAGTTCATGCGCGCGGTGGCGAGTACCGCACGCATGACCCTGCACGTTCGGATCGAGGCGGGACGCAGCGCCCACCACATGATCGAGGCCGCGTTCAAGGCGTTCGCGCGCGCGCTGCGAGCCGCGGTGGCGATCGACCCGGATGCGGGCGGCGGCGTTCCCTCGACCAAGGGCGTGCTCTGATGGCCGCTCCCCGGATCGCTCTCCTCGACTACGGCATGGGCAATCTGCGCTCGATCGAGAAGGCGATCGAGCGGGTCGGAGCGCAGGCCGACCGCACCTACCACCCCGAGCGCGTGCGCGCCGCCGACGGGCTCGTGCTGCCCGGGGTGGGCGCGTTTCCCAAGGCAATGAGCGAGGTACGCGCTCGCGGCTTCGACCGCCTGCTCTCAGAGCGCCTCGCCGCGGGCGTCCCCGTGCTCGGCATCTGCCTCGGCATGCAGCTCCTGTTCGAGCGCTCGAGCGAGCTCGGGGGAGGGGAGGGGCTCGGTGTCCTGGCCGGGGAGGTGCGCCCGCTCGAGGCCGGCGGGCTGAAGGTCCCGCAGATCGGCTGGAACGCGGTCGGATGGCGCCGGCCCTCGGCGATCACGGCGCAGCTGCCGCAGCCCTGCGCCTTCTATCACGTGCACTCCTTCGCGCCTGCGCCGGCCGACCCCGAGGCGATCGTGGGCATCGCGACCTACGGGGCCGAGTTCGTCTCCGTGGTCGCCCGCGAGAACGTGTTCGGCGTGCAGTTCCACCCCGAGAAGTCGGGGCCGGACGGACTGGCTCTGCTCGCAGGCTTCGCCCGCGTGTGCGGCCGTGCGGCCGCCGGAGCACGGGGCGACGGGCGGCTCGGCGCCGTCGCACCGGCGGCGTGATCCTCCTTCCCGCGGTCGACATCCGCGGCGGCCGCGCCGTCCGCCTGCGGCTCGGCGACTTCGACGCGGAGACCGTCTACGCCGACTCCCCGCTCGCGGCTGCGCGGGCGTGGGTCGAGGCCGGCGCGCGGGCGCTGCACGTCGTCGACCTCGACGGCGCCCGCAGCGGTGAGCCACGACACCTCGATGAGCTTCGGCGCATGGCGACCGAGCTGGAGGTGCCGATCCAGTGGGGAGGGGGCCTGCGCTCGCTCGACGACGTGAGCGCCGCGCTCGGGGCGGGCGCCGACCGCGTCGTGCTCGGCACGGCCGCCCTGCGCAGCCCCGAATTGCTCGACGTCGCCCTCGAGCTCGGCGGCGCAGAGCGGGTGCTGGTGGCCGTCGACGTCCGCGGCGGGTCGGTGTCGGTCTCGGGATGGACGGAGCGCAGCGAGGTGAGCGCCGAGGAGCTCGTCGAGCGCCTCGAGGCTCGCGGCGTCGAGCGCTTCGTGCACACGAGCGTGGACCGCGACGGTACGCTCGAGGGGCCCGACGTCGACGCGGTCCGCCGCCTCGCGACCGCTATGCGGGGTCGGCTGGTCGTCTCGGGCGGAATCGGCTCGCTCGGCGACCTCGAGGCCCTCCGCGCCCTCGGTCTCACCAACGTGGGCGGCGTGATCGCCGGCAAGGCTCTGTACGAGCGACGCTTCACCGTGGCCGAGGGCAACGCCGCCCTGGAGCGGTCCCGCGGAGGCGCGCCCACCCCGCGTTAGCCTCGCCGGCAGAGCCCATGCTCCTCAAGCGCGTGATCCCCTGCCTCGACGTCGACGCCGGCCGAGTCGTCAAGGGGACCAACTTCGTCGACATCCGCGACGCCGGCGACCCCGTCGAGCTCGCCATGCGCTATGAGGCCGAGGGCGCCGACGAGCTGTGCTTCCTCGACATCACGGCCTCGAGCGACCAGCGCGCGACCGTGGTGGAGCTCGCGCGTCGCACCGCCGACGACGTCTTCATCCCCTTCACCATCGGGGGCGGCATCCGCTCGGTGGTCGACGCCCAGTCCGTGCTCGACGCGGGCGCCGACAAGGTGTCGGTGAACTCGGCGGCCGTGGCCCGACCCGAGCTGATCGACGAGCTCGCCGAGACCTTCGGGGCGCAGTGCGTGGTGCTCGCCATCGATGCGCGCGCCCGCGGCGTCGAAGAGGGAGGCTACGAGGTCGTCGTCCACGGCGGGCGCACGCCGACCGGCCGCGACGCCGTCGCC
>JACCUC010000191.1 GCA_013812065.1 Thermoleophilaceae bacterium
GGCGAGCGAAGAACTCGCTCTCCTGCTCCCCGAGCTCGGTCGCCGGGGGATCGTCGTAGAGCCACTCGCGGGCGATCCGGTGCCAGTTCGCGCGCGCCTCTATCTGCCCGAGAACTCCGAGCGTCAGAGCCTCCATGCGCGTCGCCAGCATGCGCTCCGGGGGGATAGTCGCGCGGCGCATGACCGGCCAGTGCTCTGAGCGCATGTCGCCCATGTCGATCATGATCTCGCGCACGCAGTCGGCGTCGATCGTGACCTCGCGATCCTCGCGGTACCACGCGGTCACCGCCTGGAAGTGCGCGAGCACCCGCTCGGGAGTGACCTCGGGATCCTCGCCCGAGTAGAAGCCCAGCTCGACGAGCCCGTCGTAGAGGGCCTGCGCCTCGCCGTCCAGGGCGAGCCGGAACAACGTCAGCTCGCGCTCGACCCACTCGCGGGCGACCTTGCGGGTCATCCCGAAGTCGAGGAAGGCGACCCGCCCGTCGCCCATCAGCCGGAAGTTGCCGGGATGGGGATCACCCGAGAAGTGGCCGATCCGGTAGAGCGAGCCGAAGAAGAAGCGAAAGACGATCTCGCCGAAGCGGTCCCGCTCGGCCTGGGATAGCTCCTTGACCTCCTCGAAGCCGATCCCCTCGGCCCACTCGGTCACGAGCACGCGCTCGGTGCACAGCTCGGTCACGATGTCGGGCACTACCACGAACGGGTGCCCCCGCCAGGCGCGTGCAAACGCGCGCTGGGACTGGGCCTCGTGCTCGTAGTCGAGCTCCTCGGTGAGGCGCTCGCGGATCTCGGTGGCCATCGCCTTGGCGTCCATGCCCGGGGCCATCCGCTTGGCGGCTCGCAGGAGGAGCCCGAGGTTCTGAAGGTCGGCGCGGACGGCGGCGCCCACGCCCGGATACTGGACCTTGATTGCGACCTCCCGCCCGTCGTGGAGGCGAGCGCGGTAGACCTGGCCGATCGAAGCCGCGGCGACCGCCTCCTCATCGAACTCGGCGAAGCTCTCGCGCAGCTTCTCTCCGAGGTCCGACTCGATGACCTTGCGCATGTCCCGAAACGAGACCCGCGGGGCCGAGTCGCGCAGCTCGGCCAGCTTCTCCTGGATGCGCTCGCTCGCCTCGGGCGGGAGCGCGCCGGTGTCGATGAACGAGGCGACCTGTCCGATCTTCATGGCCGCGCCCTTCATCGAGCCGAGCACCTCGACGATCTGCTCGGCGGCCTCGACCTGGCGGCGCTCGGCGGCCTCGCGGCGCGCCTCCTCGGAGCGCGTGAGGTTGGCTGCCTTGGTCGCATAGGCGCGCGCGGCCTGACCGCCGACCAGAGAGCCGACGCGGGCGGTTCGGCGTACCCGCCCCTTGGGCATCTTCGGGCTCTTGTCGTTCTCGCGCGGCATCTTCTCTCAAGGGTACGCGCAGCCGGCGGCGGCGGCCGACAGCGCACCTGGGCTTGCGCGGTAGGGTCCGCGCCGTTCACTCCGCCGTCGAGAGGAGGCATTCGTGACCACCCCCAGCCTCGACGAGCTCGAGGTCGGCGATCTCGAGCGCGACGACCTGCCCGAGGCCATCGGCCTGCTGGCCCGTGGGATGCGCGACAACCCGATCCACGTCGCCGCCTTCGGGGATAACCCCGAAAAGCGGCGTCGCATACTCGAGCGCCTCTTCGGCGCGCTGTTTCGGGTCATGGTCGCTCAGCAGCCGATCCGCGTGCGGAGCGACGGGCGGATCGTCGCGGCGACCGGGGTGGCCCCGGCGGGCTCCTGCCAGCCCACTCCCCGCCAGGGCCTCGCTCTGGCGCCCGCGATGCTCGCGGCCGGGCCGCGCTCGGCAGGGCGCGCCTCGCGCTGGATCAGGGCCTGGGGGGCCCGCGACCCGGACGAGCCGCACGTCCACCTGGGTCCGCTGGCGGTCGACGCGCATCTGCAGGGCCAGGGGATCGGCTCGAGGCTGCTGGCTGAGCACTGCCGCCGCCTCGACGCGACCGGGGAGGTCGGGTACCTCGAGACCGACAGACCGGAGAACGTCGCCTTCTACGAGCGACAGGGGTTCGAGATCGTCGACCAGGCCGACGTCATCGGCGTGGCCTGCTGGTTCATGCGCCGCCCGCCGCGGGCGACCGGCGACGGATAGACGACCGTGCGGCTCGTCACCTACGACGCGGGCGGCGGCCCGCGCGCCGGCGCGCTGCGCGACGGGGCGGTGATCGACCTCTGGGGCGAGCTCGCGCCCGGGCCCCCCGAGGGCTGGCCGCCGAGCGTGCGCGCGCTGCTCGCCCACGACCTGCTCGAGGAGGCCGCCGGAGCCGTCTCCGACGCCGTCGTGGCCGCCCTATCGGCCGCGGACGTCCGCCTGCTCCCGCCCGTGCCGGACCCGGGCAAGCTGATCGGCATCGGCCTCAACTACCGTTCGCACGCGAAGGAGGCGGGCCTCGACCCGCCCGCGAGCCCGACGTTCTTCGCGAAGTTCGGAAACGCGCTCGCCGCGCCGGGCGCCGAGGTCAGTCTGCCCGGCACGAGCGAGAAGGTCGACTACGAGGCGGAGGTGGCGTTCGTCGTCGGGCGCCAGGCCCGCGAGGTCAGCGAAGCCGACGCGCTCGACCACCTCGCCGGCTGCACGCTCCTCAACGACCTCTCGGCTCGCGACCTCCAGTTCGCCACGCCCCAGTGGATGCCGGGCAAGGTCTTCGACGGCTCCGCCCCCTGCGGTCCCGCCATCGTCACCCTCGACGAGACCGGGCCGATCGACGCGCTCGAGATCGAGCTGACCCTCAACGGGGAGGTCATGCAGAGGGCGTCGACCGCCGACCTCATCCACTCGATTCCGGCGCTCGTCTCCCGTCTCTCGAGCCTGATGACCCTCGAGCCGGGAGACGTCGTGTTCACGGGGACACCGGCGGGCGTGGGCAGCCTGCGAGAGCCCCGGGTGTGGCTCAAGCCGGGCGACGAGCTGACGATCTCCTCGCCGCAGCTCGGGCGGCTCGAGACGCGGCTCGCCTGACGATCAGAAGGAGGTTCGGC
>JACCUC010000221.1 GCA_013812065.1 Thermoleophilaceae bacterium
CTCGTCGGCCGCGCGTCCGGCCGTGCCCGGGTACTCGTCACCCACGACCTCGGGGCCGGCCTCGCCGAGTCGGACCTGGCGCTCGGGCTACGGGCGGGGCGCCAGGTGGTGTGCGAGCCCGCCGGCCGCGCCGACGCGCCCGGCCTCGCGCGGGCACTCTTCTCCTGATGCGGATGCGCCGGCTCTCGCACCTATCCTCGACCTCGGTGGACCGCCCCGAGTGCCTGCCCTGGTAGCGACCGCGCCGTCATGGTCGCCACCGCGCTTGCCATCCTCCGCAAGGACCTCCGCCTCGAGCTGCGCGCCCGCGAGGCCGTGCCGGCGATGTCGCTGTTCACGGTCACCGCGTTCGTCCTCTTTCACTTCGGCTTCGACCGTGACCGGCTCGACGGCGACGTCGCGGCGGGAACGCTCTGGGTGACCCTGCTGCTCGCCACCGTGCTGGGGGTGAACCGCCTCTACGCGGCCGAGCGGGAGCAGGGCGGGCTCGAAGCGATGCTGCTCGCCCCGATCGACCGCACGGCGATCTTCCTGGCCAAGGCGGCGGCGCTCCTGCTCTATCTCGTCGCCCTCGAGCTCGTCGCCGTGCCCGCCTTTGGGCTGTTGCTGCTCGGCCCCGACCTGATCGGGCCGCTGCCCGAGCTCTGCGCGCTGCTCATCGTCGCCGACGTCGGCCTCGCCGCGACCGGCGCCCTCGTCGGCGCGCTGGCGGCAGAGACGCGCGCGCGCGAGCTGATCGGTCCGCTGCTGCTGCTCCCGCTGGTCGTGCCGCTGGCGATCGCGGGGGCGCAGGCCACCGAGCCGCTCTTCACCGCTCCCGGCGTCGCCGAGGACCTCGGCCGCTGGCTGGCGCTCATGGGCCTCTACGCTACGATTTTCGTGCTTCTGTCGATCGCCCTTTTCGACTTCCTCCTGGAGGACTGACCCTTTGTACGGCCGGGCTCTCGCGCCCCTCGCCCTGGCCACGGCCGCCGCCTCGGCGGTCGCCTTCGGCCTGATCTTCTTCTACGCGCCGCTCGACGCGGACCAGGGCTTCATCCAGAAGATCTTCTACCTGCACGTGCCGATGGCGATGGTGGCGCTGCTCGGCTTCCTGGCCGGCGGGGTCATGGCGGCCATGCACCTGCGCACGCGCGACCGGGTCTGGGACATGCGGTCGTACGTGGCCATCCACCTGTCGATCATCCTCAGCCTGGGCGTGCTCGTCACCGGGTCGATCTGGGCCAGAGCCTCCTGGGGCCACTGGTGGGTGTGGGACGAGCCGATGCTCGTCTCCTTCCTGATCGTGTTCCTGCTGTACGCGGTCTATCAGCCGCTGCGCTTCTCGATCGACGATCCCGGGCGCCAGGCCCGTTACGCGTCGGTGTTCGCGATCGCCGGCGCGGCGTTCACCGTGCTCAACTTCATCGCGGTGCGGATGGCGGCGGCCTACACCCACCCACGCGTCTTCTCGCAGACCGGCGGCAACATGCCGGCCGACATGTTCATCACGTTCCTGGTCTCGCTCGGCGCGATGGCGCTCCTGTTCGTGACGCTGTGGACGCTCGAGCTCGCGTCCAAGAACGCCGCCGAGCGACTGCGGCGGGTGCGACGGCGGCTCGAGCGCGAGGCCGAGTACTCAGAGGCCGGCGAGCGGCTCACGCGGCCCGCGCCGATCCGCCCGGCTCCGGCGCCGCGCTGATGCCCGCGCTGCCGCTCGACACCGCAGGTACCTACGTGGCCGCGGCCTACATCGTCTTCCTGGCGCTCGTGGTGATCTACGTGGCCATCATCGGGCGCAAGGTCGGTCGCCTCGAGCGCGAGCTCTCAGAGCTCGACGAGCTGACGCGGGACCGCGAGCGATGAGCGCCCCGAGTGCTTCGGACGGGACGGCTGTCGGACGCGGCCTGCTCGCGCTCGGCGTCTCGCACAAGACGGCCCCGCTCGCCCTGCGGGAGCGGCTCTCCCTGCCTGAGGGGCGGGCCACCGGGGTCCTCTCAGAGCTCGTGGCCGGCGACGCCGTCCGCGAGGCGGTGGTCCTGTCGACCTGCAACCGGACCGAGCTCTACCTGCACGCCGCCGACCCCGTCGAGGCGGAGTCGGCAGCGCTTGCGGCCCTCTCACGCCAGGCCGGCATCCCGCCCACCGAGCTCTTCGGGCACGTCTACGCCATGCGCGGGCTCGAGGCCGTCGCCCACCTCTTCGAGGTCGCGGCCGGGCTCGACTCGATGATCGTCGGTGAGGCCGAGATCCAGGGGCAGGTCAAGCGTGCGTACGAACTGGCCCTCGTGGAGGGCGTGACCGGGCCGCTCACCAACCGCCTCTTCCGCGACGCGCTCGGTGCCGGCAAGCGCGTGCGCACCGAGACCGCGGTCGGGCGCAGGCGCGTGTCGGTCGCCTCGGTGGCGGTCGAGCTCGCCCGTGAGGTGCTCGGGGACCTCGCCGAGCGGCGCGTGCTCGTGATCGGGGCCGGTGAGAACGGCGAGCTGACCGCGCGGGCGCTGTGCCAGGCCGGGGTGGCCACGACGTTCGTGGCCAACCGTCACTACGACCGCGCCATCGGGCTGGCCCAGCGGTTCGGCGGCGAGGCCGTGCGCTTCGACGACCTTCCGCACGAGCTCGCGCACGCCGACATCGTGGTCAGCGCGACGGGCTCTCCCCATCAGATCGTCGGACGGGAGGAGCTCGAGCTCGTGGTCGCCGAGCGGGCGGGACGCCCGCTGCTGCTGATCGACATCGCCGTCCCGCGCGACATCGACTCGGCGGTGCGCGACCTCGCGGGGATCGCCCTCTACGACATGGACGACCTCCAGCGCGAGGTGATGCGCAACCTCTCCGGGCGAGAGGCCGAGGCCAGCCGGGCGCGAGTGGTCGTCGACCGGGAGGTCGCGCGCTTCGCCGACTGGCTCACGAGCCTGGAGGTCGTGCCGACGATCGCGGCGCTGCGGGAGCGGGGAGAGGCCATCGTGGAGCATGTGCTGGCAGAGAACGCGGGGCGCTGGGAGTCGCTCTCGGAGGCCGATCGGGCGCGTCTCGATGTGCTCGCCCGCGCGATCGTGCGCCGGCTGCTGCACGAGCCGACGCTGCGGCTCAAGCGCGCCGAGGAGGGCGCGTACACCCAGGTGCAGGCGCTGCGCGAGCTGTTCGGCCTCGAGCCGGGGGGCGCCGAGCTGAACGCCGACACGGCCGCCGCCGAGGTGACCGAGCTCGCTACGCGGCGTCGGCGCCGGCCGCGCTAGCTACAGCGCGGTGG
>JACCUC010000224.1 GCA_013812065.1 Thermoleophilaceae bacterium
CGCTCGATGGCGACGTCGGGCTCGCCGAAGACCATGAACAGGTTGCCCGCGCCGGTCTTCTTGAGCAGCTCGTCGCCCATGGCGAGGTCGGGGTTCATGCGCACGAGCAGCACCGGCAGCCGGCCGAAGCGCTTCTCCTCGGCCGCGACCGCCCAGCCGCTCGCACCGTCGGGCTGGAACTCCTTGGCGACCTCGCCGGCGTGCGCGTCGAAGGCCATCGCGCAGACGAGCAGCAGGTCGAAGCCGACGCCCCGCAGCGCCTCCTTGGCCGCCTCCTTGATCAGGCCGCCGCCGACCGTGTTGTGCTCCGGCCCGATGACGACCGCCACGCGACGGGTCTCGCCCGCGGCGTCGGTGAACTCACCCTGGAAATCGAGCGCGTCGCCGGCGAAGGGCTCGAGCGAGTCGAAGTCGAGGTGCTCCTCCTTGACAGTGTTCTGGACGCCGGCCTTGCGCAGGTTCTCGAGCACCGTGGTCGTGAAAGGAGCGCGCGACTCCTGCCTCTCCTCGCTGACCGGCTGCTCCTCGAAGGCGAGCATGCGGTGGGGCGAGAGCGACTCGACCGTGAAGGGACCGGCGACGCGCACGGCCTTCTTGTTCTCGTATGGCTGGTCGAGAAGCAGCTCCTGGTCGGCGTGGCGGGCGATCGCAGCGTCGATCTCCTCCCGCGACATGCCCTCCTGGATGTCGGGGTTCTGGGCGATCGACTTGAGCTCGATGTGGGGAGCGCGCCGATAGACGAAGCCTTTCCGTACATCGCGCCCGAGTTGACGGCCGTCACGGAGCTGCCACTGAGTTCAGACTCGAGCCGCTGTCCCTCCGGAGAGTCCGCGAGCATGTACGCGGGATGCCGCGCGGACATGAGCCGCGTTCGGGCAATCGCGAGCGCCACCCGTGAGGTGTCGCTTGTGATCCACCGACGCCCCTGTCGCTCCGCGACAAGAGCGGTCGTGCCGCTCCCGCAGGTGGGATCCAGCACGAGATCGCCCGGGTCGGTCGTGAGCAGCAGACAGCGCTCGATGACCTTGGTGTTGGTCTGGACGACGAAGACCTTGTCGGCCGTGAAGTTGCCGGTGATCGTGTCCGTCCAGATGTTGCCGCGCTCCTGGAACGGGAAGTCGTCGGCGAAGCGCCGATAACGGAGGCTGTTCTTCGCCACGTGAATGCGCCCTGAAAGTGCAAGCCGGCGCATCCCCTCGGGATAGTTTGGCTTCCAGTGCGAGTTTGGCTTCGGCTCGTAGCCCTTCGCCTCGAATTCGAACGGCTGCGGCTCGCTCGCAGCGCCTTGGGATTGCAGGTTGTCGGGGAAGTAGAGACGCGCACCCTCGGGCAAGCGTGCCTCACCACGGCGCTCGGCAGCCGTCACGCCCCGATAGCTCCCATCCGGAAGCAGGACCCACCGTGCGTTGCCCTCCCCCAGCACCTCCACCTGTGGCTCATACAGGCTCCGAGCCTTGACGCGGCTCTTGTCCTTTGCGTACCAGAGCAGGAAGTCGCCGAGCGTCGCGAGCGTGTTGCTCTCGAAGCCCGAGGTCGTTTGGAAGCTGATCTGCGAAACGAAGTTCTCCGCCCCGAAGACCTCGTCCATCAGGCAGCGCACCAGATGCAGGTTCGTATCGCTGATCTGCACGAAGACGCTCCCCGTGTCCGTCAACAGCTCCCGCGCCACCGCCAGCCGATCCCGCAGATACGTCAAGTACGAGTGGATCCCCAGCTCCCATGTGTCCCGGAACGCCTTGATCTGCTCGGGCTGGCGCGTCGCGTCCTCGACCTTGCCGTCCTTCACATCCCGCTTGCGCGTCGACACCTGCCAGTTCGAGCCGAACTTGATCCCGTACGGCGGGTCGACGTAGATCGTCTGGACCTTGCCGCGCAGACGCTCCTTCTCGGCCAGCGAGCTCATGACGAGCAGCGAGTCGCCCAGGATGAGGCGGTTGGACCAGTTCTGCTCGTGCTCGTAGAAGTCGACGAGCTCCTCGAACTCGATGCCGTCGAAGTCGTCGAAGAGGGTCATCTCGGGCTCGGGCTCGCCGGCCGCGGCGGTCTCGCGGAGGTTCTCGACGATCACGCGCGGGTGAATCTTCTCCTGGATGTAGATCGGCACGCTCGGCACGGCGAGCGGCTCGCGGTCCTGCTCGTCCTTGCCCTTCCAGACGAGCTGCGGGTCGAGCGAGGGGTCGCGCGGGTAGAGCGCGGTGTCCGGGCTGCGCTCCTCATCGGCGACGAAGTCTTGGAGCTCCTCGGTCGGGATGTTGGCGCGCTTTTCCTCGTGCTGGAGCGCGTCGACCGGCACCGGCCCCGCGAGCGCGCGCGTGCGCGGCGGCGGGCTCACGCCACCATCTCCGCCGGCGCCCCGACTGCTGCGCGGATCTCGGTCTCGGCGTTCCACGGATCGCGGCATTCGAGGAACGCCCAGCGCCCGTGTGAGCGCAGGCTTTCCACCCCAGGCACCCAAAGGGCTCGCGCGGTCGCCACCTTCGCGTCCTTGTCGCGCCGCTGCGCACCCGAGACCTCGATCACGAGGTTGAGCGGGTCGTCGATACCGCGACCATCGTCGATCCGCGCGATGAAGTCCGGCACGTACGAGCGCTCCTCTCCGGCGATCGTGTAGGGGATGGTGAAGCCGAGTCCCTGGTTCTTCACGTAGGCGATCACCTCGGGCATGGTTTCGAGCGACTGGGCGAGCTTGTGCTCCCACCCCGAGTCGGCGACGACGTGGCTCACGTGGCAGCGCTCGGGGTCGGTCGTCATCACGGGCTTCGTCGTGTCGAAGTCGACGTGGCCGGTCGAGCCCGTCTCGTCGTAGAGAGCGAGCACCGCGAGGATCGCCTGCTCGCCCGGCTCGGCCGCGACGATGGCGCGGTAGATGCGATCAACGGTGTCGTCGGCGTACTGGTGCAGGAGCAGGAGCCCGGGGAAGACGTGGTCCTTGAGCGTCAGACACTCGGCCATCCAGCTCTTGACGATGCGCGCGACCTGCGGGAAGAGCCACGGGCGGTCGGAGAGATAGCGCGCGACCAGGTGACGAGCCAGGGAGAAGACGACCTCCTGCTCGCGCTTGGCGCGCAGGCCGTCGAGCGTGTGCACCTCAGAGGCCCCCACGACGCCCTTGATCTCCGTCTCGGCCGGCACCTCCCGGGTCGAGAGCGCGAGCCGCGAGTCCTCTGTGAAGGCGACGTCCAGGCGCTCGCGCGCGAGCTCGTGCCGGTACCCGACGACGCGCGGGAAGGTGATCTCGGCGTCGGCCCGCTCCTCGAGCGCGCGCACGCGGGTTATCGGCTTCGGCGGCTTCGGGTGCCCGGCGGCCGCCGCGGAGGGGATGAACGAGAACGGCACGCCGTAGACCTCGGCGTACTCGGGCTCGAAGAACCCCTCCTCGTTCACTGCGTAGCTGCGCCGCCGGAGCCCGCGCCCCACTACCTGCTCGCACAGGAGCTGCGTGCCGAAGGCCCGCACGCCGAGGATGTGGGTGACGGTGTTGGCGTCCCAGCCCTCGGTGAGCATCGCGACCGAAACGACGCAGCGAACCCGCTCGCCGAGCCGGCCGGTCTTGCCGACGGTGTTCATCACCTCACGCAGCAAGTCCTCGTCTGTGATGCTGTCGAGGTCGGCGCCGGGGTTGCGCAGCCGGAGCTCTGCCTTGAATGCATCGATCTCGAGGGCGGCAGCGTCCTTGAAGTCCTTCTTCATGCTCTCGCCGGATTCGAGCTGTGCCGAGTCGACCAGGATCGTGCGTGGTCTCGCCCGAGCGACGCCCACGTCGTAGTTGTCGAAGAGCGGCAGGTTTCCAGGCGAGGTGACCGTGTCGCCGTCGTCGCGGTTCAGGTCGGTGCCAGCAACCCAGTCGTAGACCAGCTTCGAGACCGCGGTGTTGGGGCAGACCACGATGAAGACCGGCGGCGTGTGTCCCAGAGGCTGCAGCTCCCTCCCCCAGTGGTCGAACTCGCGCTCGTAGGAGCGGTAGAGGCTGCGTAAGGCACCCACCAGCTCGTCGGGCGGCACCCAGCTGGAGACGTCGAGATCCTTGCGGTTTCGTTTGGGCAGCACGCCGGGCTTGCCGACCGAGTCCCAGAGGTTGAGGTACGTGACGGCCTCGTGGGCAGCGTCGTCGTCGACCGGGATCCGGGGGACCTTGACAATGCCGGACTCGATGGCGTCCATCAGCGAGAAGTCACTGACCACCCAGGGGAAGATGAAACCTTCCTTGTAACCCGACCCGGCGAGATAGAAGGGTGTGGCGCTCAGGTCGTAGACCTGCTTGACGCCCACCACCCGGGAGATGGCCTGAATCCCGGTGAACCACTTGCGGGCATCGAGGTTGCGCTCGGTGGCCTCGGCGTCCTCGGCCTCCACGTCGTCGTCGACGGTGATCGGCTTGTTGACGTAGCAGTGGTGGGCCTCGTCGTTGAGCACCAGAATCTCGTTCTGGCGTCGTGCGCTGCCCACTCCCCAGCCGCGGAGCACCCGGGCGACCATCGCCGGCTCGGTCTCCTTGAAGTGGTCGGTCCTGCCTTGCGTGAGGATCCTGCGCGTCGTGCTGGAGACGCCCTTGATCTCACGAGCGTCCTTGGGCAGGAAGGCGTGGTAGTTGGTGATCAGGATCTGCGCCTTGCCGAGCTGGCCGCGCAGGTCTGCCGGGATCAGGTCTCGCAGGTCGTAGTAGTTGCCCGGATCGCTCGGCTGTAGGACGCGGAGCCGGTCGCGGATCGTGATGCCGGGAGTGACGATGAGGAACCGCCGGACGAACCGCGGGTCGCGTGGACTGGTGACCTTGTTGAGCGTCTGCCAAGCGATCAGCATCGCCATCACGACCGTTTTGCCCGACCCGGTCGCCATCTTGAGGGCCACCGGGGCAGGCCGGCGTTGTGC
>JACCUC010000137.1 GCA_013812065.1 Thermoleophilaceae bacterium
GGCCGGGCGCCTCGACGAGCTCCCACAGCGCCTCGGCCGTGTGGCGCGAGCCGACGAGCACGCCACGAGCCCTGGCGAGGCCCTCGGCGGCGTAGGGGGTGAAGCGCTCGGGGTCCGGGCGAACGGTGTACTCGAGCGCGCTGCCATGGACCTTGACGGCGTACGGGACCGTGTCGCCGAGCGCCCGCGCAAGGATGGCGGGGCCCATGACCGCATGGTTGGCGAGCGCGAGGTCGGGCGCAGACCGATCCACTACGTCGCGAACGGCGGCGACGTTGGTCGCCAGGTAGCGCGCCAGCTCTGTGTCGGAGAGCGCCGGGAAGGGACGGGCGTCGAAGCCCTCGTAGCGGTCGGCGACGTAGACGGGGAGCAGGCCGCCGATGTCCGGGCGGTAGACAGTCACCCCGACCGGCTCGCGCAGGACCCGCACCTCGAGCTCGCCGCCCTTCCAGTCTCCTACCGCGTCGACGAAGGGCAGGAGCTCGGCCTCGCGGTCCTGGCACAGTAGGTGGACCTCGTGCCCGAGATCTGCCAGGGCGCGCACGAGGCTCGCGTTGTAGACGTTGCTTCCGGTACCCCGGAGGAGGTAGCCGTGGAAGACCAGGATCCGCATAGGCCGCTGGTATTCTCGCCGCCGTGCCCGCCCGACAGCTCTATCGCCTGCGCTCGGCCTCCCACCGGGAGATCATTCGCGAGGTCGAGCCCGGGCGCAACTACGTCGACCGCGATACCGGCGAGGAGTTCGAGGTCGTCGGCCGCATGCTGCCGCTCGCTCCTTCGCCCAGCCAGCTTCCCTACAGCGTCGAGAACCTGCGCCTGTGCGGCTGCTCCCTGGAGCAGCTCGTCCAGAAGGACCTCAACGACTGCCCGCACTGCGGACGTCGCCTACCCGCCTTCGAACGCTGAGGCCCACGACCGTGCCCTCCCGCCGGTCGCTGAAGGCGCTCGTGCTGGCGCTCGCACTCCTCGGGGCGCCGGCCGCTTGCGGGGGCAGCCAGGACCCTCCGGCCGGCGGATCGCCTCTGCCGCCCGAGGCACAGGAGCGGCCCCAGGACGATGCCGGCGGTGGCCCGCGCGACGAAGGCCGCGGCGGCGAGGAAGAGGGCGGCTCCTCGACTCCGGGCGACGGGGGCTCCGGAGGCGGCTCCGGCGGACGCGGCAACTCAGACGGAGGCGGTGGTGGCTCCTACGATCCCGACCGCCCCGACTCACCCGACAACGACATTCCGCCGCCCAGGGGTAGTCCCGCGGAGCGCTTCGAGCGCTTCTGCGAGGAGAACCCGCAGGAGTGCGACTGAGCCTCGTTCGAAGGCTGGGCTCCGCCGCGCCGCAGCCCCGCAGGGCTCAGCGCGTACGGTGAGCGGGCAACGGAGACGGTCGCCGGCGCACGCGCGCCGGCAGGGGTCGTCGGACCGGTGCCCCCCCACGGCGTCGCGGCGGCCGCGGTTGGCCGTGGCCATCGCGCAGCCGGCGACGCGACGAAGCAGCGTCTCCGAGCGGCAGCCCGAGCCCCCCGCCGCCGCCCTCGTCTCGAGGCGCCGGCCCGGGGCCACCACCCCCGCCGCCGTCCTCGTCGGAGGGGTCGTCGTCGTCGCGCAGGCGGAAGAACCACACGAGCCAGACGATCAGCAGCCCGACGTCGAATACCCGCAGGCCGACCATGAAGATCCACCCCTCCGTCGTCACCCCAGCGATGGTACCCCCGCCCGCCTCAGAGTCAAGACCATCGCCGAGCCTTTCGGACTGGCGCGCCCGCGGAGAGCAACGCGCCGGCGACGAGAGGGCGATTGCGCGCCAGGTGGGCGGCTGACGCGCCGACGCGCCTTATTTGTGGCGGTAGGTTATTCGTCCGCGATCGAGGTCATACGGCGACAGCTCGATCTTGACCCGATCGCCCGGCAGGATCCGGATGTAGTGACGCCGCATCTTGCCCGAGATGTGTCCGAGGACCTCGTGTTCGTTGTCAAGCCGGACTCGGAACATGGTGTTGGGGAGCGCCTCGGTGACCTCGCCCTCGAGCTCGATCTTTTCTTCCTTCGACATTTACCCGGTGTTCGCGCGCGTCGGACGGGACCCGCCGGCGCCGCGAGTCCCGCCCGCGCGACCCCTCACAGCTTCTCGACGTTCACGGCCTTGGGGCCCTTGTCGCCTTCCTCCTGCTCATAGGAGACCTTGGCGTTCTCCTGCAGGGTTCGAAAGCCCTGTCCGTTGATACCGGTGTGATGGACGAAGAGGTCGCGACCACCCTCGTCAGGGGTGATGAAGCCGTAGCCCTTCTCGTCGTTGAACCACTTGACGGTTCCGCTTGGCATGCCGTCGTGCACCTTCCTGTCATGCACGGCGCCTTCCGGCACGCCAAGCGGCGTCCCAGCTAATCGCTCGTGCTTCTTCCAGCCGGGGGCCCCGGCCACTTGCAGCGCGAAACGCTAGCAGTCGCGGGGGAGGCACGGCGGGCCGAGGGCCTGACCTTTCGGCCTTTCAGGATGCCGTGGAACGAGTCCGGCGGCGCTCGAAGCGCGCACGCGGGCCGCACCGTCGGGCTCAGCCACGCAGCTCTTGGGCGACGGAGGCGAGCTCGTCGGCCTCGGCCGGCTGTGGCCGGACCGGGACCTCCATCGAGTCATCCTCGTAGCGGGGGATCACATGGAGGTGGAAGTGGAAGACGGTCTGCCAGGCGGCGGGCTCGGCGGCGTTCAGGAGGTTGATG
This sequence comes from Thermoleophilaceae bacterium, assembly GCA_013812065.1. Classification (GTDB taxonomy): domain Bacteria; phylum Actinomycetota; class Thermoleophilia; order Solirubrobacterales; family Thermoleophilaceae; genus JACCUC01. The sequence continues at coordinate 2,708 of JACCUC010000137.1, forward strand.
CCGTCACAGGCGAGGCGCTCGCGCATCCGCCGCGCGAGGCGCCGGGCGGCGACCGCCGTGTGGCGCAGGTCGTCGTCGTCGATCTCGTACAGGTTCGCCGTGTGGCGCCGCGGGACGACGAGGGCGTGGCCGCGCGTCCACGGGTTGAGGTCCATGAACGCGATCGTGTGCTCGTCCTCGTCGATCTTCTCGGCGGGGACGTCGCCGGCGACGATCGAGCAGAAGATGCAGTCCTGCTCGGCCATGCGGTCGCGCAGACTACCGTGCGCAGCCTGGCGCGGCGCCTACATCCAGCCGATCCGGCGAAAGCGGCGGTAGAGGAGCGTGCAGACCGTGACCATGATCGCGACCACGAGCGGATAGCCGAAGGTCCACCTCAGCTCCGGCATGTACTCGAAGTTCATGCCGTAGACCCCGGCGATCATGGTCGGCACGGCGACGATGGCGACCCAGGCCGAGATCTTGCGCATGTCCTCGTTCTGCCGCACGCCCACCTGGGTGAGGTTCGCAGTGAGGATGCTCGTGAGGAGCTCGCGGTGGTTCTCCACCTGCTCGACCACGCGGGTGAGATGGTCGCGCACGTCGCGGAAGTAGGAGCTCATCGATCCGTCGATGTGGGGAAGGTCCCCCTCGCAGAGGAGATCGAGAGGGTCGCTGAGCGGACCGGTCGCGCGGGAGAACTCGAGTACCTCGCGCTTGAGCTTGAAGATCCGCTCTGCCGGGTTCGAGCGGTCGAGCGAGAAGACGTCGGCCTCCACCTCCTCGATGTCGTCCTCGAGGCTTTGGGCGACCGGCATGTAGTCGTCGACGACGCGGTCGAAGATGGCGTGGAGGACCGCGTCGGGGCCGCAGCGCAGCCGGTCGGGGTCGGCCTCGACGGCGCGACGGACCTCGGCCAGGGCGGTGGCCTCGCCGTGGCGCACCGAGACGATGAACCCCCCGCCCACGAACAGGAGCGTCTCGCCGAGCTCGATCTCCTCGCTCTCGGCGTCGTAGACCGCCGGCTTGAGGACGACGAAGAGCGTGTCGCCGTAGATCTCGAGCTTCGGCCGCTGGTGGGCCTTGATCGCGTCCTCGACGGCGAGCTCGTGGAGCCCGAACTCGCGGCGCACCGCGTCGAACTCCTGCTCGGTCGGCTCGTGCAGACCGATCCACACGAAGGCGTCGTCGTTGCGGCCGGCCTCGAAGGCCTCCTCGAGCGGCAGCTGGCCGTGACGGCGGCGCCCGTCCTCGTACACGGCGCAGTCGACGATCATCGCCGGGGATTGTCGCGCAAGCGCCGCGCGAGGGCGAGGGCCTGGCCGCGGTCGTGCGCCTCGCCGGCGAAGCGAGCCTCGGCGAGCGCGCCGAGCAGGCGGCCG
>JACCUC010000290.1 GCA_013812065.1 Thermoleophilaceae bacterium
CAGCCGCACGCCGTGCGCCTCGAGCCAGTCGCCGAGCGCGGCGTCGCGCTCCTCGCGGCCCGGATAGCCGCCGATCTCGAAGGCCTCCGCCTCGACCCCGGCTGCCCGCGCACGCTCGAGCCCGCGCGCGGCCGCGCGGCTCGAGGCGACGCAGACGACCTCGATCCCGCCGCGACCGTGAACGGTGTCGAGGATCGCCTGCAGGTTCGAGCCCTCGCCGGAGACGAGCACGGCGATCGGAAAGCTCACGCCGGCGACCGCCTCACGCTCACGCCGCGGCCGAGGCGGGCGGAGCGCTCAAGACCGGGTACGGACCCGTCCCGAGCACGAGCTCACCCGACTCGATCAGCTCGTCGACGCGCGCGAGGATCTCCTTGCGCGCGAGGTGCGACTGGGTGCCGTAGGCGGGCAGGCCGTCGAACGAGTTGCGCTCGATCTTCTTCGTCCGGGCGCCGTGGACGATCTCGACGCAGGTCGTGCGACCGACCGCCGGCGAGGCGGAGCCCGCGACCGAGACGATCGCGTCATCGAGGTCGGCGATCGTCGAGGCCGGCCGCGGCGGGGCCTTGGGCGAGAGCCCGGGATCGCAGCCGTCGCAGCAGGCGACGCCCTCAGGGCGCGGCGCGGGCTGCGAGCGATCGCCGAGTGACGCAGGATCGCCGCGCGGCGGCAGCTGTCCAGCTCGACGTAGGCCCAGATCTCGCGGTACTGGCGCCAGCGCGCACGGGCGCCGTCCTCGATCGAGGCGCGGCAGCGGCGCTCGGCGCCGGCGTCGAACTCGGTCAGGATCCGGCCCGCCATGCGGTCGGGGGCGGCCGGGGAGGGCGCGAGCACGCCCGCGCGCGAGAGGTGGCCGATCAACGCTCGCATGCGCTCCCAGTCGCAGCCGATCGACCGTGCCAGGTCACCGGCGCCGACCGAGTAGCGGCCGCCCTCGCGCGACTCGAGCACGAGCCGCTCGTAGAGCCGCCGCGGCAGGTCCTCGGCGATCTCCTCGCGCTTGATGAAGTGGACGTGGCGCGCCTTGTCGGAGCCCTCCGCCAGCAACAGCGCGCGAGCGGGCTTCCCGTCGCGGCCGCCGCGGCCGGCCTCTTGGTAGTAAGCCTCGAGCGAGCCCGGGCAGCTCGCGTGCAGGACGGTGCGCACGTTCGGCTTGTCGACGCCCATCCCGAATGCGTTGGTGGCGACGACGATCGGCGCCTCGTCGGCGATGAAGCGGTTCTGGACCTCGGCGCGGAGGCCGCGCTCGAGGCCGGCGTGGTAGGCGAGCGCCTCGACGCCCAGCTCGGCGCTCAGCTGATCGGCTATCTCCTGCGTCCCCTTGCGCGTGCCGGCGTAGACGATCGCGGGCAGCGCGTCCGGCGCGCGCAACGTCTCGACCAGCAGCGGGCGCTTCTCGTGCGGCGCAGGGCGGGCGACGGCGAACGAGATGTTGGGGCGGTCGAACCCGGTCGCGACCTTGACCGGCTGCTCGAGCCGCAGCCGCCGCGCGATGTCGAGGGCCACCTGGGTCGTCGCGGTCGCGGTCGAGGCGAACAACGCGGTCGCTTCCAGGTGCCTCGCGGCGTCGGCGAGGCGGAAGTAGTCCGGCCTGAAGTCGTGCCCCCACTGCGAGACGCAGTGGGCCTCGTCGACGACGAACAGGCCGACGCCGGCGGCGCCGATTCGCTCGAGGAACCCGGGCGAGGAGAAGCGCTCCGGCGCGACGTAGAGCAGCCGCAGGTCCCCCGCGACCGCCCGGTCGAGCACGGCGTTGTTCTGCGCCGCGTCCTGCTGCGCGTTGACGAGCGCGACCCGGTCGCCCAGCCCGAGCGCGTGCAGCGCCTGAACCTGGTCCGCCATCAGCGCGACGAGCGGCGAGACGACGATCGTGAGGTCGTCGCGCAGCAGCGCCGGGAGCTGGTAGCAGAGCGACTTCCCCGAGCCGGTCGGCATCACCAGCAGCACATCGCGCCCCTCGAGCGCCGCTTCGCACGCCTCGCGCTGGCCGGGCCGGAACCCGGCGAAGCCGAAATGCTCCTGGAGGGCGGCGTCGAGCGTCACGACCGCACCCTAGCGCCGGCCCCGGCGGTCGCCGGCGCGTGTGGCGGCTTGACAGCCCGCTTGTTGCGGAACGCGCGCTCGGGCGTTCAACTACGAACGACCGTCAGCTCCTCGAGCGCGAACTTGCCGCTCGCAGAGTCGCTGCGCTCGAGCGGGTAGTCGCCCGTGAAGCACGCGTCGCAGTGGGTCGAGCGCTCCCCGCGGATCGCCTCGTAGACCCCCTCGAGCGAGAGGTAGGCGAGCGAGTCGCACCCGAGCTCGACCCCGATCTCCTCGACCGTGCGCTCGTGTGCGGCCATCTCCTCGGCGGTGGACATGTCGATCCCGTAGTGGCACGGGTGGCGAATCGGCGGCGCCGAGATCCGCACGTGGATCTCGCGCGCACCGGCGTCGCGCAGCATGCCGACGATCTGGCGGGTCGTGTTGCCGCGCACGATCGAGTCGTCGACGACGACCACGCGCCGCCCGCCGACGACCTCGGGCAGTGGGTTGAACTTCATGCGCAACCCGTGCTTTCGCAGCTCCTGGCCCGGCTGGATGAAGGTGCGAGCGACGTAGCGGTTCTTGATCAGGCCGTCGTCGCGCGGGATGCCGGAGGCGAGCGAGTAGCCGGCGGCCGCCGGGTTGCCCGAGTCGGGCACGGCGACGACGACGTCGGCCTCGACGGGCTCCTCGCGCCAGAGGATCTCGCCCATGCGCCGGCGGGCTACCTGGGTGCGCATGCCCTCGAGCACCGAATCGGGGCGCGCGAAGTAGATGTGCTCGAAGACGCAGAACGCGCGCCGGTCAGAGCGTGCGACCTGGCGGGTCTCGAGCCCGCGCTCCGACAGCGAGACCATCTCGCCAGGGCCGATCTCGCGCACGAGCTCCGCGCCGATGATGTCGAACGCGCAGCTCTCGGAGGCGACGCAGAAGCGATCTCCGAGGCGCCCGAGCGACAGCGGCCTCAAACCGAGGGGATCGCGGAAGGCGACGACCGCGTCAGGGGTCAGGACGACCGTGGATAGCGCGCCCTCGAGCCGGGGGACGACATCGGCCACGGCGTCCTCGATCCGCTCGGCCTCGTGGATCGAGAGCAACGCCGCGATCAGCTCGGAATCGGAGGTGGACCGCAGCTGCACGCCCTGCTCGCTCAGCTCCTCGTGCAGGTCGACCGCGTTGATGAGGTTGCCGTTGTGGGCGAGGGCGAGCTCGCGGCGATCGGAGCGGTAGATCGGCTGGGCGTTCTCCCACGCCGACGACCCGGTCGTCGAGTAGCGCACATGGCCGACGGCCATCGTTCCCCCGAGAGCGCGCAGCTTCGACTCGTCGAAGACCTGGGAGACGAGGCCGAGGTCGCGCAGGGTCATGATGTGGCCCGACTCGGTGGTGGCGATCCCGGCGGACTCCTGGCCCCGGTGCTGGAGCGCGTAGAGGGCGAAGTAGGCGAGCCGGGCGACCTCCGACTCCGGCGCGTACACGCCGAAGACGCCGCACTCGTCGCGCGGTCCGTCCCGCTCGGGAATCCCGTCCGGAGTGGTCATGAGAAATGGTCGGCTACGCCGCGCTCGAAGGCCTCTCGCGCGGCGGCGACCTCGATGTCGAGTCTAGCGGTCGAGCCGGTCTCGATGACGAGCGTGTCGCCACCGGTCTCGCCGAGGATGACGCGGCGGTCCGATCCGTCGTCGTCGGCGGCGAGGCGGGCGATCGCCTCGCCCGGCCCGGCGATGACCACGCCGCCAGGACCCTCACCGAAGAGCGCCGTCTCGGCGGTCCTCGGCGCGCCGCCCTCGGCGAGCCGGCGTACGAGGCCGGCGAGATCGACTCTGGCGCCGATTCCACCGGCCACGCAGCACTCCCCGAGGGCGCAGGCAAGCCCGCCGTCCGAGACGTCGTGAGCGGTCGCGAGCTGACCCGAGCGCACGGCGGCACGCGCGGCGTCGAGCGCGCGCGCCTGCGCCTTCAGCTCGACCTCCGGGAGGCCGTTAACGAGCCGGCCCCGCAGCGCGTCGAGCTCCGAGCCGGCGAGCGCAGGTCGGAAGGGGCCGATCAGGGCGACCGCGTGGCCCTCCTCTACGAACGCCGACTCCGGCACCGACGTGGGGTCGGGCACGCGCCCGACCATCCCCACGATCGGTGTCGGGTAGATCGGTCCGCCCCCGCCCTCGTTGTAGAGCGAGACGTTCCCGCCGACCACGGGCACCCCGAGCGCGCGGCACGCGTCGGCGAGCCCCGCCACCGCGCGCTCGAGCTGCCACGCGATGTGGTCCTTCTCGGGATTGCCGAAGTTGAGGCAGTTGGTGAGCCCGAGCGGCTCGGCCCCGACGCAGGCGAGGTTGCGCGCGCACTCGAGTACCGCCTCGGCGGCTCCGACGTACGGGTCGCAGGCCACGCGGCGCCCGTTGCCGTCGATCGACACGGCGATGGCGCCGCTCGTGCCGTCGTGGGTGAGGTGCAGGACCGCGGCGTCGGCCGAGCCCGACCGGCGCACCGTGCGCGACCCGACGAGGCCGTCGTACTGCTCGTAGGCCCAGCGCTTCGACGCGATGTTCTCCGACCGCAGCAGGGCGAGCAGCGTTTCGCCCAGGGCGGTTCCGGCCTCGAGGCGAGCCCTCGGCGCCGCGTACACCGGCGACACGGGCCGCTGCGGCGCGAGGTCGTAGAGCGGGCAGTCGTCGATGAGCGCCTCGACCGGCATGTCGCCGACCGGCTCGCCTTCCTCGAGCACGCGCAGTCTTCGGGTGTCGGTGACCGCTCCGATCGCCGTCGCACCCACGTCCCACTCGTCGCACACCGCGCGTACCGCGTCGAGCCGCGCCGGCTCGACCACGCACAGCATCCGCTCCTGCGACTCGGAGACCATCACCTCGAAGGCCTCCATGCCGGGCTCGCGCCGCGGCACGCACGCGACGTCGAGGTCGATCCCAACCCCGCCCTTCGAAGCCATCTCCGAAGCACTCGAGGAAAGCCCCGCCGCGCCCAGGTCCTGCAGCGATGCGAGCAGCCCGCGATCGAGCAGCTCGAGACAGCACTCGAGTAGCTTCTTCTCCTCGAACGGATCGCCGATCTGAACGCTCGGCCGCTTCGACGCGCTCTCCTCGCCGAGCTCGGCGCTCGCGAGCACCGACGCCCCGCCGATTCCGTCGCGGCCGGTCAGCGCGCCGAGAAGCACGACCAGATTGCCCACCCCGGCGGCGGCGCTGCGCACGAGGCGCTCCGACGGAGCGATCCCTACGCACATCGCGTTCACGAGGCAGTTGCTCTCATAAGGCTCGCCGAACAGAATCTCTCCCCCCACCGTGGCCACCCCGATGGAGTTGCCGTAGTGGCCGATCCCCGCCACCGCCCCGTTCATCAGGTACCGCGACCGCGCCGAGTCGAGCTCGCCGAAGCGCAGCGAGTCGAGCACGGCGATCGGGCGGGCACCGATCGCGAACACGTCGCGCAGGATGCCGCCGACGCCCGTGGCCGCGCCCTGGAACGGCTCGACGGCGCTCGGGTGATTGTGCGACTCGACCTTGAAAGCGACCGCGAGCCCGTCGCCGACGTCGACCGCACCCGCGTTCTCACCCGGCCCCATGACCACGTGCTCGCCCTCGGTCGGCAGCCGCCCGAGCAGCCGGCGCGAGTGCTTGTACCCGCAGTGCTCGGACCACATCAGCGAGAAGACCGCCAGCTCCACGTCGTTGGGCTCGCGGCCGAGGCGGTCGACGATCCGTTCGTACTCGGGGTCGGTGAGGCCGAGCTCGCGATGGCGAAGGGTCGAGTGCTCGACTGTGGAGGCGCCGCTCACGCGGCCACCGCTGTGCCCTCGGCTATCTGCTCGACCGCGGACGCGAACAGCCGGCCTCCGTCGGTCGAGCCCGTCAGCGGGTCGGTCGCGTGCTCGGGGTGGGGCATGAGGCCGAGCACATTGCCCGCTTCGTTGGTGACTCCGGCCGCGTCCCGAGCCGAGCCGTTTGGGTTGTGGCCGTCGGCGTAGCGCAGGGCGATCTGACCGTTGGCCTCCATCGCGTCGAGCACCTCGTCGGGGGCGTAGAACCGACCCGCGCCGTGCTTGACCGGCAACGACAACCGCTCCCCTCGCCCACACGCGCGCGTGAAGGATGTGTCGGCGTTCGCAACGCGGACGTCGACCTGGCGGCACAGGAACCGCAGACCGGTGTTGGGCAGCAGCGCGCCCGGCAGCAGGCGGGCCTCGCACAGCACCTGGAAGCCGTTGCAGATTCCTAGCACGGGGCCCCCGACGCGGGCGAACTCGACGATCGCCCGCATGATCGGGGAGAAGCGTGCGATCGCGCCCACGCGCAGGTAGTCACCGTAAGAGAAGCCACCGGGGAGGACCACGGCGTCGAGGCCGTGCAGGTCGCGCTCGCGGTGCCAGACGATCTCCGCCTCGCCGAAGCGACGGCAGGCGAGTAGCGCGTCCGTCTCGTCGCAGGAGCCGGGGAAGCGGACCACCCCGAACCTCATCGCGCGGCGCCGTCATCGAGCTCGACCTCGTAGTCCTCGATGAGCGGATTGGCGAGCAGCTGCTCGCACATCTCCCCGAGGCGGCTCGGATCGGCGACCTCAAGCTCGACGAGCCGGCCGACGTGCACCGACTCGACGCCCTCGAACCCGAGCGCTGGGAGGGCCCGCTCGACGGCTTGCCCCTGGGGATCGAGGATGCCCTCCTTGGGCCGGATGAGCACGCGCGCCTTCATCGATCCGCAGAGGGGGGGCGTAGAGGTCGATCGGTCACCACGACGATCTTAGGATGCTCGGCAGACCGGACCGGTCCGCCAGTGGAAAGACGACGAGGCGAGCGGCGCTTTCAGGCGCCCCGGCCCCGAACCGACTGTGGATCGACGACCTCGAGCGTCACGAGGCGCCATCGAACCGTGCGGAGATGAAAGGACTCCGCCGCCGCGCTGTCGCAGCAGCGTGCGGAAGCTGGAGGCAGCCCGAGCCCGGAGGCGCGGGTGAGGGTGGACAGCAGCCCCGACAACGACGGGACGAGCCCGGTACCGCCAGACGGCTCGGGCCCGGCAAGCAAGAAGCGCACGTTCAGCTACCTCCACTCCTTCGCCTGGCGAAGAGTCACGCGCTGGCTCCGCAAACGCCACGTCGGCCTGAACTGGACGGCCATCAGACGGCGCTTCAGGCACGGATGGCAGATCGCCGCCGACGGGATCGAGCTGTTCATGCCCTCCGCGGTCGCGGTCACCCGCTACTGCTACCGGGGCACGAAGATCCCGACGCCCTGGACCCCGACCGCATGACCACGCGGCATGAACTCGTGGAGAACCGGATGCAGTGAAAGCTGCGCGTCCGGTTCGGAGGGCGGGCCCGGGAGACGGATCGGCCGAGAGGCCGACACCGCGCCCCCGGTCCGACCCTACACCTACGTGCCGACCTGGGAGGGCTATCTGTCCCTCCCGGCGGTAATCGACTGCTTCAGTCGCCGCTGCGTAGGGTGGTCGATGCGCGACGACCTGCGCTCGGAGCTCGTGCTCGACGCGCTCGGGATGGCCGTCACCCGCCGGCCACAGGCCGGAGTCATCCATCATTCCGATCGCGGCAGCCAGTACACGAGCCTCGACTTCGGCAAGACGCTCGAGGCCGGCGGGCGTGATCCAGTCGATCGGTCGCCGCGGCGACGCCTTCGACAACACGGTCGCCGAGTCGTTCTTCGCGACGCTCGAGTGCGAGCTGATCGATCGGCGCACCTTCAAGCGCCGCGATCAGGCGAGGCTCGAGGTCTTCGAGTTCATCGAGAGCTTCTACAACCCGAGGCGCCGGCACTCGGCGCTCGGCTACGTCTCCCCCGACCGCTTCGAGCACCAATCATTCAAGATGGGGAAGTATCCAGAGGCGCCGCTTGCCGCCCGAGGTGTCAACCGAAGCGGGGTAGCTCCATGCTCCACATCCATCGCGTTGGCGGGACTACGTCCCACGCTTTCACCCCAACCTTGGGACGAGCGGGTCGAGTGTCTCCGGCAGCCAGTCCAGGTTGGGGATGGGGACGGTTGCCTCTCCGAGATCTCGGTCGTCCTCTCGATTGACCCATACCGTCGACAAGCCCAGCTGACCGGCCGGAGCGATGTGGTGGAAAACGCTCTGGGCGACATGCACCCAAGCGCCCTCTGTCAAGGCCGGTCGAGAAATAGCCCAGCGCCGGTCGAGAATTGACCCCCCCCTGGGGTCGCGGCGGCCGGAGCGCAGCAAGGCCCGTAGGGATGTGATGAAGCGGCGTCGTCCGGAACGCTGGTGACGATCCGTCGCTTTGTCATCGACCCGAATGGGAGGCATCATGCTGGCTGCGATCGATATCCACAAGGCGGTCTTTCAGACGGCCGTGCTCGAGCCGGCCGAAGGTGAGATCACCGAGGAGCGCTTCAAGGCGTCGCGCGAAGCGCTCGTCGCGTGGGTGCAGAAGTGGGAGGGCAAGCTCGATGCGGTCGCGATCGAGGCGACCACCGGTTGGCGGTGGGTCGCGCGCGAGCTGCAGGCCAGAGGGATCGAGGTCCACCTGACCGACGCGGGCCATGCGAGCGCGCTCCAGGGCAACCGCGCGCGGCCGAAGAACGACCGGCTAGACGCGCGCTGGCTCGTGACGCTGCTCGCGCGCGAGATGCTGCCCGAGGCGGGGCTGGCGCCGGAGGAGATCCAGCGGCTGCGCGACAAGACGCGGTTGCTCAAGGCGCTGGCCGACGATCACACCC
>JACCUC010000291.1 GCA_013812065.1 Thermoleophilaceae bacterium
GAGCTCATGCCGTCCCCAAGACTAGGGACGGCAACTCGTCGAGCCGACGCACCACCGGCACGTCGGCCGGCGCCGCCGTCCCGCGGCGGTCGAGCAGGATCGCCCGCACGCCGGCCGCGCGCGCTCCGGCGACGTCGTGATCGCGCGAGTCGCCGACGTGCACCGCCTCCTCGGCGGGCGTTCCGGCCACGGCGAGCGCGGCCTCGAAGAGGGCCGGATCGGGCTTCGCCGCCCCGGCCACCGCCGATGAGACGACCCCGTCGACGAGCCCAAGCAGGCCGGCGTCGGCGAGCACCTCGCTCAGCGAGCAGTCCCAGTTGCTCGCCACGACGAGGCGGAAGCCGCCCGACCGCAGCGCTCGCAGCGCACCGAATGCATCCGGCTGCGCCTCGAAGCGGATCGCGGCGAGCATGGCCTCACGCACCGCTCCCGGCTCGAGCCCGGGCACGTCGAGCGACTCGGCGACGATCGCCGCGCAGCGGTCGCGGAGGCGCTCGAGCGATCCCGCGTCGCGTCCCTCGAGGTGGTGCTCGACGTAGAAGGCGATCTCGGCGCTGAAGGCGGCCTCGGCCGCCTCGGCGCTGATTTCGAGGCCCGCCCGGCGCGCGACCTCGGCGCGCAGGCGCGGCGCCGGAGGCTCCATGGCCACGAGCGTGCCAAAGGCGTCGAGCAACACCGCCTGCGGGCGCGTGGAAGGCCGATCCACTCTCAACGAGGCCCCTTACCGGCCAAGCGAACTTGGCCCGGGCGTTCGAACCGGCTCGAACGCCAACTGATCGCATCGCGGCGGAGCGGCCTCCGCGGCGTGTCGCAGTAGCCTGCGCCGAGATGGCGGTCGAAGCCCCGGTGGACGTCTCCTTCCTCGACGCCTACCGGCGCGAGGTTTCGGCGATCATCACGGTGGTCGCCGCCTTCGTGATCGCCCGGATCGTCGATCGCGCCTTCACGGCGCGAACGCGGAAGGTCGCCGCCGAGGAGCCCGACGACGAGGCCTCCCCGGTCACCACGACGCGTGTTCGCCTCGTCCGCCGGCTCGTGTTCGCCGCCATCCTCACGATCGGCTTCGCCCTGGCGCTGAGCCAGTTCCCGATCGCGCGGCGGCTCGCCACCGGCGTACTCGCCTCCTCCGCCGCGCTCGGGCTGATCGTCGGCTTCGCCGCCCGCCAGACGATCGCCAACGCTGTGGCGGGGATCTCGCTCGCCGTCACCCAGCCGATCCGGATCGGCGACCTGGTCACGGTCGAGGAGGAGACGGGGGTCGTGGAGGACGTTCGCCTCACCTACACCTACATTCGCGACGACGAGGGCCACCGCGTCATCGTCCCCAACGAGCGCCTCGCCCAGACGACGATCGAGAACCACACGATCGTCGATCCGCGGGTCAACGTGACGGTGTCGATCTGGCTGCCTCCCGGAGGCGACGCGACCCGCGCCCTCGAGCTCCTCGAGGGTCAGGAGGGCGTCGTGGTGACGGTCGCCGAGGTCGACAAGGAGGGCATCCGCATCGCTCTGTCCACGTGGGTCGAGCACGCGTCCGAGCGCGGCCCGACGGCGTCTCGCCTTCGTGCCGAGAGCCTCGACCGGCTGCGGACCGAACGGCTGTCCTCGCCGGACGGTCGCGCTTGAGGCTCAGCTCGCCCCGCCGGCTGCGCGCAGGACGCGCCCTTCGTCGAACGGCCCGAACCAGCGCTCGACCTCCTGACCGGAGCGGTCGAGGACGATCGTCACGGGCTCGGCGGGCACGAGGAGACGATCCCAGGCCAGCGACCGCTGGTCCCAGAGCACACGCATGCTGCTCAGGTCGTGCTCGCGCACGAAGCGCGGCGCGCTCTCGGGCGAACCGTGGGAGCCGAGTCCGACCACGGTCACCCGTGCGCGCTCGCGGGCGGCGAAGCGGTCGACGGCGGTCGCGTCGCCCCGGCAGATCGCACAACCCGGACCCCACAGCCAGAGGGCGACCGGCCGCGAGGCGGGGGTGAGGCTCGAGAGCTCGACCCGCTCGCGGGTGGCCAGATCCTCTACGGGCACCGCAGGCAGCGAGCGCCGGGCCGGACCATCGGCCGGGCCGCCTCCGCAGCCCGCGGGCAGCGCGAGGGCAAGCAGAAGCGCGAGGGCGAGCGCGGCGTGGGTCGGGCGGGACTGGGGCGCAGAAGCGGTCAACTTCGAGGGTCAGCCTAGCCCTCGCCGAAGCGGCGTTCGCGGAGGTCTGTCGACCGGCTCGCAATCGCCCCGATCGCGGTTACCGGCGGGCAGGAGAGCCGGACGAATCGGCTCGGGACGCTATCCTCAAGACGTACGGACGCGAGGTGGCCGGCGCCCGCGCATCTCACCCCGCGGCGCTCTTTCTCTCCTCCATGACCCACCGCCAGCGACACACGCGCCGTCACGGTCGGCACCGAGGGCCGATCGTCCGGCGTATCTCACTCGGTCTCACCGTCATCGGCCTCCTGGCGGCACTCGGCATGCTGACCACCATTGGCTACGTGGCCGCCGTCGCCGCGACCGCCCCGAGCCTCGAGGAGCTCAAGCCGATCGACAAGGGCCAGAGCTCGCTGATCTATGCCGCCGACGGCTCGCGTCTCGGCTACGTGCAGTCGGACGAGGTCCGCACGCCCGTCGCGTGGGACGACATGCCAAAGGGGGTGCGCAACGCCGTCGTGGCCATCGAGGACGAGAACTTCTGGCGCCACCAGGGCGTCGACTATGCGGCGATCGTGCGCGCCGGAGTGAGCAACATCAGCTCCGGGCGCACCGTCCAGGGCGGCTCGACGATCACCCAGCAGCTCGCCCGCGCGCTCTACATCAAGGATGCGGACCGCTCCTTCGAGCGCAAGATCCGCGAGGCCAAGCTCGCCTCCGAGCTCGAGAAGCGCCGCTCGAAGCGGTGGCTTTTGCGCGAGTACCTCAACTCCGTTCCCTTCGGGACGGTCAACGGGCGCACGGCGATCGGGATCGAGGCCGCCTCGCAGATGTACTTCTCGAAGCGCGCCCGGGACCTGAAGCTCCACCAGGCCGCGCTTCTCGCCGGGCTCCCGCAGGCGCCCTCGCTGTACAACCCCTTCCAGAACCCCAGCGGCGCCCTCGAGCGCCGCAACGAGGTCCTCGGCCAGATGGTGAAGAACGGCTTCACATCGTCCGCACGCGCCCGACGGGCGGCGCGCAAGGGCCTCGACCTCAACCGGACCGACCGCTACACCAAGCGCCGCGAGCCCTACTTCTTCGACTTCGTCCAGGACCAGCTGATCGAGCGCTACGGAGCGGCCGTCTTCCGCCGCGGCGGGCTCAAGGTCCGCACGACCGTCGACCCGGACCTCCAGCAGGCCGGACGGACGGCGATCACTGGCGCGCTCGGCTATCCCGACGATCCGAGCTCGGCCGTCGTCTCGATCGACCCCAAGAACGGCTACATCAAGGCGATGGCCTCGAGCGGCCAGTACGACCAGCGGACCTTCAACCTCGCCGCCCAGGGCCACCGCCAGCCGGGCTCGGCCTTCAAGCCGATGGTGCTGACGACCGCCATCCGCGAGCAGGTCGACCCGCGCACGACCAGCTACGACTCGAAACCGCTCTCGCTCAACCTCGCGAAGTACGGCCCCTGGAAGGTGGCGACCTACGACAAGAGCTACGGCGGTCGCATGGACCTCGTCCAGGCCACCCTGAAATCCGACAACACGGTCTACGCCCAGCTCGACCTCGACCTCGGCCCCAAGGCAGTGCGCGAGACGGCGAAGCTGATGGGCATCACGACCAAGCTCGATGCGCTGCCCTCGGAGGGCCTCGGCGGCCTGCGCCTCGGCGTCTCGCCGCTCGAAATGGCGAACGCGTACGCGACGCTCGCCTCGGGCGGGATGCGCAACAAGCCCAAGGCGATCCTCGAGGTCGAGTTCCCCGACGGCAAGTCCGAGGATCTGGGCAAGCCCAAGCGAAAGCGGGTCTTCTCGGACGGAGTGGCTTACGAGGTCACGAAGATCCTCGAGCAGAACGTACAAAAGGGAACCGGTACGAAGGCGCAGATCGACTGCCCCGCGGCGGGCAAGACCGGCACGACCGACGACTTCAACGACGCCTGGTTCGTCGGCTACACGCCGTCCCTCGCGAGCTCGGTCTGGGTCGGGTATCCGAACGCCCTGCGCGAGATGCGCGGCGTACACGGGGTGGACGTGGCCGGGGGCACCTTCCCGGCTCAGATCTGGGGCAGCTACATGAACGCCGCCAAGGGCTCGAATTGCCGGAACTTCGACCGCCCGAGCGAGCGCGTGACGTTCAAGCCGTTCTACGGCAAGCGCGCGGGGAGGAGGAGCTCGGGGGGGAGGAGCTCGGGCGGGACGGGCTCGGGGACCTTCCGCTATGGCGGAGGTGAGTTGCGGAGCCTCGGCGAAAAGGGCTCCTACGGCGGGAACGACTTCAGGGGCGGGTACACGCCGGTCCCCTCGCGCGGGTACACGCCGACCCCGCCGCCGGCCTACGAGGCCCCGTCTTCGGGCGGCGATGAGGGCGGGAGCTTCGACCAGGGCGGTGGGGACGTCGGCGGCGACGGGGACTTCTGAGCGACGCGTCGCGGCGGCTCGCCGCCGCTGAACGGCGCCGCAGGCGCTGACCCTTCGTCGGCGCGGGCGGCCACCGCTCCCGCTACTCCCATCAAACTGATCGCGTGGCCGAGCTCGCCTTGATCTCTGCGCTCGAGCGGTCGCTGCGCGTACGCGGCGAGCGCGTCCTGCGGGCGCTCGGCGACGACGCCGCGGTGGTGCGCCCGCGGCCGGTGGCGGTCACTTCGCTCGACACCGTCGTCGAGGGCGTCCACTTCCGCCTCGAAACCCACACGCCGGCCGATGTGGGCCACAAGGCGCTCGCCGCCGCGCTGTCCGACCTCGCCGCCATGGGCGCCGAGGCGGGCGAGGCGTACGTGGGGCTCGTGTTCCCCGCGACACGCACCGAAGACGAGGCGCTCGCGCTGATGGACGCGGCCGAGGCGCTGGCCGAGCGGACAGGGACGACCATCGCCGGTGGCGACTTCTCCGGCGGGCCGGCGCTTGTGGTCGCCGTCGCCGTCACCGGCTGGGCCGACAGCCCGGACCAGGTCGTGACGCGCGACGGCGCTGGCCCGGGTGATCTCCTGGGCGTCACCGGCGAGCTCGGCGGCTCGGGCGCGGGACTGGCGCTGCTCGACGGCGTCGAGGTACCGGGGCTCGACGCGGGCACCCGCGAGGCGCTGGTGCGGCGCCACCGCCGGCCGCAGCCCCGGCTCGCCGCCGGTCGAGCGCTGGCCGCGGCGGGAGCCACGGCGATGATCGACGTGAGCGACGGGGTGGTCACGGACACGCGCCACCTCTCCGAGCGCAGCGGGGTCTCGGTCGGGCTGGAGCTCGAGCGGATTCCGCTGGCGGCCGGCGTGGAGGCCGTCGCCCGGGCGGTGGGGCAGGATCCCCAGGCTCTGGCCGCCACGGCCGGCGAGGACTTCGAGCTGCTGCTCTGCGCGCCACGCCAGCACCGCGAGCGGCTCGAGCGGGCGGCGGACGCGGTCGACTGTCCCCTGACGTGGATCGGCGAGATCGCGTCCGGAGAGGGCCTCGAGCTCAGGGACCGGGCCGGCGCGCCCACGGGCCTTGCCGGCTTCGAGCATGCGACGGGCGCAGCCGTTACGCGCCGAGCTCGTACGGCGGAGGGCCTCGACGAGCAACCTCAGCGCCGCAGTGCCGACCGCGTTCCCCCCAGCGAGCCCGGCCCGGCGTAGCTGAGCGGCCCCCGCGTTCGCGGGCGCGCCGACGGAGGCGGCGGGGTGCTCGCCGCCTCTCCGGCCCGAGCGGTCAGGACGGCGAGCAGCGAGAGGAAGGCGCCGAGCAGGAGGCAGCCGAGCAGGGCGCCGATGGGCTGGACCTGGCCGCCGGCCACGAGCAGCGCCCCGTACCACAGGCCCTCGAGCGGCCCGAGCGAGAGGCGCTGGAGCCAGAAGACTCCGACCGCGAGCGGCAGTACGAGCCCGGCCATGGCGAGCACCAGCCCCGGTCGAGAGCCAGCGGCAACCGCCGCCCCCGACCACAGGTGCACAGCCGGCACGAGGAACAGCGCGGCGAGCGGGTTGACCCACCACAGGGCGACCACGCACACGCACACGACGAGCGCGACGGCGGCCCCCGCGCCGGGGTCCGAGGGTCGCGACAGGCCGTGCAGCCGGCGCACCAGCGCGCGCCGGCCGAAGAGCCAGGTCGGCGCGACGGCCAAGACGATCGCGGCGAGCAGCACGAGCGACCATCCCGTCGGTGGCTCGGCGCTCGGCGGTGCCGCGACCCCCATGCCGGGGACGAGGCCGACCAGGTCGAGCAGGCGCAGCAGGCCGTAGGCGGCCAGGAAGGGAAGCGAGCCGGCGAGCGCCCACAGGATCCAAGCCCCCACGCCCCGGCGCCGGCGACCGACGCGCGCGAAGCCGTCGGCCACGGTCACGACCGCCGGCACGAGCAACGCAAAGGCCACGAGCGCGACCGACCAGCCGGGCACGAACTGGCGGTCGCCGGCCAGGTAGGCCCCCGGCGACTCGTCGGACGAAAGCCCCCGACCGTCGAGTGCCGAGACCGTGCGCAGGACCGCCCTTCCAAGCACTCCGAAGTGACCGCGGTCGAGCTCGGACACCGAGCGCCCTGCGGGCGGCAGCTCGCCGCTGCCCGAGAAGCGGATCGCCTGGATCTCGCGATCGAGGAAGACTCCCTGGGCGCCGATTCCGAGGGGAAAGGCGAGCCGCAGAAGCTGGCCCGGCACGGTCTCCTGGCCGGGGACCGTGCCGAGCTCCTGCCGCACGGCATCGCCCGCGGTGCGCGCGAGCCGGGGGCTCGCCCGCGTGGAGCTGTTCGACCAGGGCACGATCGGGGCCTCGAGGTCTCCGCGCGCGCCGAGCCCCGAGATCGCCAGCACGGCCTCGACGCGCCTCGGGTCGAGGGTCTCGAC
>JACCUC010000011.1 GCA_013812065.1 Thermoleophilaceae bacterium
CGGGCGGGATGCGCTCGAAGGTGGTGGCGGCGGAGATGGCGACAGCAGCCGGAATCCCGACCTCGATCGTGAACGGACTCGAGCCGGGAGCGCTCGTCGCCGCGCGGCGCGGGGAGCGCGTCGGCACCCGCTTCCACACCCGCGCCACGCGGGTGTCGAGCTTCAAGCTCTGGCTCAAGTACGCGAAGCCCAGCCATGGCCGGCTGCTCGTCGACGCCGGCGCCGAGCGAGCGCTGCGCGAGCGCGGCACGAGCCTGCTGCCGGTGGGCGTGCGCGGTGTCGAGGGAGACTTCGACGCGGGCG
Organism: Thermoleophilaceae bacterium; assembly: GCA_013812065.1. GTDB lineage: Bacteria > Actinomycetota > Thermoleophilia > Solirubrobacterales > Thermoleophilaceae > JACCUC01. The sequence goes on from JACCUC010000011.1 coordinate 304, forward strand.
ACGCGGTGGTCGTGGTCGCCGACGGCCAGCGCCCCGTCGGCAAGGGCATCGTCAACTACTCCGCGCGTGAGCTGCGGCGGATCAAGGGGTTGAAGACCGCGGAGGTGCAGGCCATCGTGGCGCGCCCGAGCGCCGAGGCCGTGCACCGCGACTACTTCGTGCTGGACTGAGCATGACACGAGAGGTGGTCCCGCCGTCGACGATCGTTCCGTCCGACCTGCGGGAGATCCTGCCGCAATGATGGAAGTTGAGCGACGACACCTCGCAGACACTCTCGAGAACCACTATCGCAGCCAGGGTTGGCCGGTCGAGAAAGCTCAAGACGGCCTCTTGCGCGCGTCGGGCCCGGGCGGTGTCACCTGGTTGGGCGCGGCCGTGGTCTCGGATGACCTGGCGTCCGAGGACTTCGCCGAGCGCCTCGTCGACCTTGCATCACGGCGGATGAAGGGCGGCGCCGAGCTCTGCCCGCTCGACCTTCTCGCCGCGCCGGAGTGCGAGGGAGAGCTGCGATCGCTGCTCGACCGGGTCGGCCTGGGCGGGCGCCCGCACGTCTCGCTCTACTCGCGGGCTGCCTGAGCTCCCTCCTCCGCCCGTCCGACGCTGCGGTGAAAGCGACGCACCTCCTCGCGGGCAGTCCGGATCTCGAATAGGTCGAAGATGAGTTCGTCGATGTGGTCTCGCGGCCCCGTGACGTCGGCCTCGGGGTCGGCTTTGAGCGCCTCGATGATCTGGTCGACCCGCCCGACCACCGCAGCCTCGAGCTCCGGCGATGGCCGGCGATGGGGGAGCTTCTCGAGGTAGCCGATGTGTGCGGTGGCGGTGGTGTTGACCAGTTTCTTCATGAAATAGGTCGCGAGCGCCGAGTTGAAGTAGCCGAGTAGGAAGAGCTCTGAGGCATCGGGGTCCTCCACGAACACAGCGCTGCCTTTGTCTCCAAAGACGCAGCCCTCGGGGAGTAGGCGGGCGGACACCCGACCGCTCGAGATCACCGAGTAGGTGAGACCGGCCTTGAAGTAGAAGGGTCGGTTCCGGAGATATGCCTTTCGCGGAGTCCCGCTGGGCAGGGCCGCTCGTCGTTCGAGCTCGGCCACCGACTCCTGGGACCAGTTGATTGCGATACCGGGCGGTCGCCAGTAATCGCCGTAGCCCTCGCCCTTCGCATAGGGAACCCAATGTGGGTCTGGGGTTCGGAAGCCGGCGGCGCGCTCGTCGGGATCGACACCGGTCGCGACCTCGTGTGGGTCGACGACCCTGGTGAGACCCGGCGCGTCCACCGCGATCCCCGCGAGAAAGCGCTTGTCCTCGCCGGTCTGTACGCCCACCCGCCCCCGAGCCACGTCGCGCACCCGAAGCGACCCCTTGGCCGCCTCGAACACCTCGCGCGGCACGCCGACGAAGAACGGCGTCTCCGGCAGCGCCTCGTACTCGGACTGACGCAGCTCGGACACCTTGGCCGCCGGTGGGTCGCCGAAGTCAGCGGGCTCGCGCACGTAGTCAACGAGCCGCATCACGTGGTCGGCTCGGGCGTCGGCGTCCGAGCATTTCTCGAGCGTGGTGATCGCCATGCCCGCGAACTGGAAGCTCACGCCCTCGAAGTGGCGGGTGTCGGTCAGCAGGATCTCGACGACCTTGCAGCGATCGAGGATGCGGCGGCGCAGTGCGGCATGCGTGGTCAAAGAGCGGAAGCTGTCGTTGGTGATCAGGCACAGCCGGCCTCCCTCGCGCAACCGCTCGATCCCGTTGGCGAAGAACATGGCGTAGCTGTCGGCGTCGCCGGTGCCGACGCTGCCCGCGGCCAACGCCTTGGGACTTCGTCCGTACAGGCGCGCGTAGATCGGCGCCTTGTAGGCCGGCTTGCGAGCGCCGTAGGGCGGGTTGCCCACCACGGCGTCGAACTCGACCTCGTCGATGCGCTCGAGAGCGTCGACCGCCGGGTCTGCGCCAACCACCCGCTCGGCAGTCGCTCGTTCCCGCCCTTCGGCCTGGAGCACCTCGTTCGAGAACAGCTCGGTCCCCGGCCGCTCCGGGGAGTGGAGCAGCATGTCGTGGACGAACAGGTTGGGCGGCTCACGGGTCTCGCTCTCGTCGAGCAGGAAGAGCCGGATCGCCGCCAGGGAGGTCGCGAAGGTGTCGATGTCAGCTCCGTAGAGCTGGCGCCCGACCACCTCGCGGTAGGCGTCCTCGCGTGAGTACCCCTCCGCGGCGTAGAGATCGAGGAGCGCCTCGGAGATGCCCTCCAGGAAGTGGCCGGATCCCATGCACGGGTCGAGCACCACCGAGTCGCGGCGCAGGTTCAGCCGCGAGACCATGTACTCGACGTCCCCGCGAGGGGTGTAGAAGGCTCCGAGCTTCGCCTGCTGGCGCTGGCGCCCGCTCTTGGCGGAAGCGCCTTGTCGGCGCGAGGACAGGAGCCCCTGATAGATGTCGCCGACCGAGCGGTTGTCGAGCCCGCGGAAGCTCTTGGTGGAGAGGTCGTAGATCAGCTCGGCGAGCGTCTCGGTGTGAGGGCGGAAGAAGTCGTACGCGTCGTCGCGGTAGACGAGCGGGAAGTGCTCCTCGGCGAGGTCGAAGGCGACCCGGATCAGCTCCCACCAATTGTTCTGCTCGATCACGTGACGGCGGATGTCGGCTGTCAGCTCTCCGCGGAGGGCGCGATATGCCGCCTCCTCCTCCGCTCGCCAGTCACCCACCTGGTCGCGGATCTTTCGCCGCAGAAGCGTGAGGAAGACCGCTGCGGTGGCCGGCGTGGTCTCGGATCGCGTCGCCGGCAGGAACTCGCGCAGGATCCGGTAGAAGCCGCCGAGGTGACGGTCCTCGCAGAGGTTGAGGAAGAAGACCTTGTTGAGGTGGTTGAGCGCGGCCTGGGTGACCATCTCCTCGATGACCTGCCGCTGGTCGGGCCGCGCCACCTCGGCCAGCTTGCGCTCGTAGAGCGTCCGCATCCGGGCCATCGCGGCGGGGTTGTCGCGCAACCACGCTCCGAACGGCGTCAGCAGGGGCGGAGGGCCGTCGGTCGAGACGAGCTGCACGGCGTGGGTCACCGGCGCGCGGAGGTCGTCCTCGAGACGGTCGAGGTGGTGCAGCAGGATCTCGAGCAGGCGCTCCCGACGGACCACCTCCTCGGCGAAGCTGCCGCGGAGGTGGGCGTCCTTGATCCGCTCCCAGCTCCAGATCTCCGATAGCTCCTCGTAGGGATCGGCTGCGAGTGCGGGAGCGTCAACCACGGCTTGCCTTCGGAAGAAGCGGGCCCGCTCGGGCTTTCCGCAGTACAGGAGTAGGAAGGGAGGCGGGACGGCGAAGTCCTCGCTCAGCGCGTAGGACTTGAGCTGCTCGACCGCCCGCTTCTGCACGCGGTCGGAGTCGAGCGCGTCGTAGCGCTTGAGCTCGCACAGGACGATCGGCGAGTTGCCGATCAGGTAGAGCCCGTCGTAGAAGCCGCGCTCGCGCCGGCTCTTTAGGCGATGGAGCGCCAGGCGCCTCTGCTCGAGGAAGTGCTCGCCCTCTGCTTGGGTGCTCGTCCGGGCTGGGAAGCCGTGCGCGGCCATCTCCGGCTCGAAGAGCTTGGCGTGCACGTCGGCCTCGGTGTAGGCCTGCTTCTCCCACTCGGGGACGCCGTGGCTCTGAAGTCCTCCGGCGCTCATCGGTCACGCCCTCGAACGTAGGTAAGTCCCTGCGACGGCATTACGCTCGAATGTGACGTACCGGAGCCGACACCGAGACGATTCTGTCAATCGGTCCCGTCGGCCCGAACGCAGCGTTCGCCCGGGCGTCTCCCGGTACGCTTCACCAATGGCCGTAGAGACCTTCTCCGTCGCCACCATCTGCGCCGAGGCCAAGCGCGCCTCGCGCGTCCTCGCGCAACTTGACACGGGCATCAAGGACGCCGCACTGCTGGCCATGGCCGACGCCCTCACCGAGCGCGCCGGCGAGATCCTCGAGGCCAACGCCCGCGACATGGAGGCCGGAGCCGACGGCGATCTCGGCGCCGCGCTGCTCGATCGGCTCGCGCTCACCCCGACCCGCCTGGCCGGGATGGCCGACGACGTGCGCCGCATCGCCGCGCTGCCCGACCCAGTGGGCGAGGTCATCGAGGGCCGGCGGCTGCGCAACGGGCTGGATCTGCGCAAGCTCCGCGTCCCGCTCGGGGTCGTCGCCGTGGTCTACGAGGCGCGACCGAACGTGACGATCGACTGCGCGGCGTTGTGCCTCAAGTCGGGCAACGCGATCGTCCTGCGTGGCTCCTCGATCGCCACGCACTCGAACGCCGTACTCGCCTCGGTGGCCGCCGAGGCGGTGGCGGCGGTCGGTCTGCCCGAGGGCTCGGTCTCGCTCGTGGCCGGCGGCGGCCGAGAGGAGCTGGCCGAGGTGGCCACCGCGACGGAGTCGGTCGACCTGATCATCCCGCGCGGGGGACAGGGCCTCAAGGCGGCGCTGTCGGCGGTGGCCACGGTCCCGGTGGTCTATGCCGCCGCGGGCAACTGCCACGTCTACGTCGACGCGAGCGCCGATCTCGACGCGGCGCGCGCGATCGTCCTCAACGCGAAGCTTCAGCGGCCGGGCACCTGCAACTCCGCCGAGACGCTGCTCGTCCACCGCGACGCCGCACCCGCCTTCTTGCCGGCGGCGATCGCCGACCTGCGCGCCGCCGGCGTGGAGCTGCGCGTCGACGGGCGCACGCGGGCGC
>JACCUC010000016.1 GCA_013812065.1 Thermoleophilaceae bacterium
CAGAACGTCGTGAGACAGTTCGGTCCCTATCTGCCGTGGGCGTTGGAGAGTTGAGAGGAGTCGTCCCTAGTACGAGAGGACCGGGATGAACGGACCTCTGGTGTACCAGTTGTCCTGCCAAGGGCACCGCTGGTTAGCTACGTCCGGATGGGATAACCGCTGAAAGCATCTAAGCGGGAAGCCCACCTCGAGATGAGCTCTCCCATCCCCTTGAGGGAGTAAGAGCCCTGGAAGACCACCAGGTCGATAGGCCGGCGGTATAAGTGCAGCAATGCGCTCAGCTGACCGGTACTAATGCTTCGAGGGCTTGACGGCTTTTCGTTTCGTCCAGCAGCGACTTGCCGACTGTGCGGTTTTCAAGGTCCGGCACGCGAGTGGCCGGGCTCATCGCGCTTCGGCGGCCATAGCGAGAGGGTCACACCTCTTCCCATTCCGAACAGAGAAGTTAAGCCTCTCAGCGCCGATGGTACTTGGCCCGCGAGGGCCTGGGAGAGTAGGTCGCCGCCGTCTCTTCACTTGAGGACCCGCCCCCGGGCGGTTCCTCGGTGTGCTCGAGTCCGCTCCTCCGTGTGCTCGAGGCCGCTCCGCAGACGCGGCCGGAGGTGGTCGAGCTTGGCCCTACACTCCGGCCTCGCCGTGTCGACGCTTGCCGTGATCCTGATCGCCGTGGGTGGCGTGCTCCTGTTCCTCTTCCTCGGCGGCCTCGTGCTCAGCCTCCGGCGCCAGCGACGCGTGGGTACGGCGCAGGCACGACACATCGCCGAGGCGGATCGAGCGCTCGAGCGCGCTCGAGCGACCGACCGGGGCTGGGATCGCGAAGCGCTCGAGCGCGTCGCGCGCGCGGCCATCGCCGCGGAGCGCCCCGGTTGGAGCTACGACGACCTCCAGCTCGTTCTCGTCGACGATCGTCCCGGCGTGCGCGAGGACCGCGCACACATCGTCGCCACCTCCCGCGACGGCGACGTGCGCATCGTCCTGCTGAGGGGCGAGAAGGGCTGGGCGCTCGAACGCGTGGGCTGACGACGTGGCGAGGAGCGGACCGTGGATCGGCCGGAGCGAGATCGACCCCCGTGCCGGCGACCCCTCACCGTTCTACGTAGCCCGCGGTCTTCGAGCCCCGCGGCGGCGCGAGGCTCTCGACGAAGCGTGTCCACGCCTGGGGCCCCCGGTGCCCGTTCGAGCGCCTCGTCGAGCTCAGGCCACAGCGAGAGGACCCGTCCGGCGGGACGCTCCCCTGCGTCCCCGCGCCGCCCGGCCCGACGAGTGGTCTCCCCGGAGGTGCGGTTGGGCACGCGGGGAGGACCGAGACGCATCTCACCCAACGTGACGAGCTCGAGGGCGGTGGCGCACAACTCGTGCAGCACGGTGCGCAAGCGAAGGTCGGGACCGTGGTCGAACATCAGTTCGCACACCGTACGTCGGTCGTCGGACGCCACCGCGGGCTGTGCAGGACGTCTTGCAGCGACGAGCCTGGATCGCGAACCCGCGAGCGCAGGCTGTCCCGCTGCGCCGGAGAGGGTCCATCGCCTACGGCGAGGCCGCGGGGCGCGGCAGGAGGACCGGCCGCCGCCGCGAACCGGGCGCCATGGCCTCCGCTACTCTCTCTGCGCTTCCCGCCGCCAGCGACCTCGAGATTCCCACGATGGAGAAGTTCATCATCGAGGGCGGTTATCCGCTCTCCGGCACGGTCGTCCCGGCCGGCAACAAGAACGCCGCCCTGCCGGTCCTGGCGGCTTGCCTCCTGACCGAGGAGGAGGTCGTCGTGGGCAACGTGCCGCGCATCCGCGACGTGGGGGCCATGCTCCGGCTGCTCGAGTCGGTGGGCGTCACGTGTGAGTGGCGCGAGGAGAACACGGTCGCCCTGTGTGCCGCCGACGCCGATCCGTGCGAGCTCGACCCGGTGTTGTGCGAGCCGATCCGCGCGTCGTTCCTGCTGGCCGGGCCGCTGCTAGCGCGCTTCGGCCGGGCCCACATGCCGCCGCCGGGCGGCGACGTGATCGGTCGCCGCCGCCTCGATCCCCACCTCGACGCCTTCCGGGCCCTCGGGGCCGAGGTCAGCCTCAACGGCCGCTACTACATCGACGCCCCCGCCGGCCTGCGCGCGTGCGACTTCTTCATGGACGAGCCGTCGGTGATGGCCACCGAGAACGCGCTGATGGCCGCCGCGCTCACCCCCGGCGCGACCGTGATCCACAACGCGGCGTCGGAGCCCCACGTGCAGGACCTGGCGCGGATCCTGCTCGGGATGGGCGCGCGCATCGAGGGCATCGGCTCGAACGTGCTGGTCGTCCACGGGCGGTCGGAGCTCGGCGGCGCCGACTACGTGATCGGCCCCGACTACATCGAGATCGCGAGCTTCGTGGCCCTCGCCGCGGTGACCGGCGGCGAGCTGCGCATCAGGGACGTCAATCCCGACGACCTGCGGATGATGCGCCTGATCTTCGGCCGCCTCGGGTGCCGGATCGAATACGAGGGAGACGATCTGATCGTGCCCTCCGGCCAGCGCCTGCGGATCAAGGACGACGCCGGCGACGCCGTCTCGAAGATCGAGGACGGGCCGTGGCCGGCCTTCCCCGCCGACCTCACGAGCATTGCGCTCGCGCTCGCCACCCAGTCCGACGGGATGGTGCTGATCCACGAGAAGATGTTCGAGAACCGGCTCTTCTTCGTCGACAAGCTGATCAACATGGGCGCGCGCGTCCTGCTCTGCGACCCCCACCGGGCGGTCGTGAGCGGACCGCGCCGGCTTCACGGCGAGCACATGGAGACCCCCGACATCCGCGCGGGAATGGCCCTGCTCATCGCCGCGCTGTGCGCCGAGGGCGCGTCAGAGATCGGCAACATCCGCCAGATCGACCGGGGCTACGAGCGGATCGACGAGCGCCTGCGCGACCTCGGCGCGCGGATCGAGCGCGTGGCCGTCGAGCGCGTGCCCGCGTAGGCTGCGGTCCCCGGCGAGCGGCCGGGGGCCTGCCCAGCCATGATTCATCGGCTTCCCCCGGGCACCCGCGACGTCCTGCCCGCCGAGATGCGCGAGCTGCGCGCGCTCTCCGACCGCCTGCGGGCCAGCTTCGACGGCGCGGGCTACGGCGAGGTGTGGACACCGTCGGTCGAGTACGAGGACACGTTGCGCCGCGGTGACGAGCGCGCGGCGCGCGCCGGCGCCTACCGGCTGTTCGACGAGCACGGGCGGGTGCTCGTGCTGCGCTCCGACATGACGGTCTCGATCGCCCGGCTCGTCGCCACGCGCTACGGGGGCGTGCGCCCGCCGGTGCGACTGTGCTACTTCGCCCACTCCCACCGGGCCGTCGAGCGCGGGCGCGGGCACGCCCGCGAGTTCCTCCAGGGCGGGATCGAGCTGATAGGGCCGGACGCGCCCGAGGGAGACGCCGAGGTGGTGGCGCTCGTCCTCGGGGCCCTCGAGCAGGCGGGACTGCGCCGTCACCGGATCGGAATCGGGGACGGCTCGCTGGTGCGCGAGCTCCTGGGGGAGCTCGAGGTTCCCCACGAGCGTCGCAGCGCTCTGCTCGAGCACCTGTCGCGGCGCGATCTCGTGGCCCTCGAGTTCGACGCCGAGGCGATCGGGCTGTCGCCGGCGGCCCGGGAGCTGCTCGTGACCGTTCCCTCCCTGCGCGGCGGACCCGAGGTGCTCGACCGCGCTGGTGGGCCGGTCGCCCGGGCGGTCGAGGGACTGCGCGAGCTGTACGAGCTCCTGGCCGAGCGCGACGCGGCCGAGCGGGTGATCCTCGACCTCGGGCTCGTGCGCGAGCTCGGCTACTACACGGGCGCGGTGCTCGAGGTCTATGACCCCGCCGTCGGCTACGCGCTCGGAGGCGGTGGGCGCTACGACGAGCTGCTCGGGCGCTTCGGGACGCCGCTGGCGGCGTGCGGGATAGCCCTCGACCTGCAGCGCGTACACGCCGCGCAGGCGGCCGAGGAGCGGCTCCTATGAGCGGCCTTGGCCCGATCGCGGGAGGACTTACGCTCGCCGTGCCCCGCGGAGCGCTCTTCGAGGAGACCCTCGAGCTGCTCGACGCCCTCGGCATCGACACGAGCGACGTGCGGGCGAGCCCGCGGCGCCTCCTCTTCCCGGGGCCGGGCCTCGGAGGCGGCATCGAGCGGATCGTCACCATGCGGCCGAGCGACGTGCCCACCTACGTCGAGTGGGGTGCGGCCGACCTCGGCGTCACGGGGAAGGACGTCCTGCTCGAGAGCCCGGACCGCGAGGTCTACGAGCTGCTCGATTTGCGCTACGGTGAATGCCGGATGGTGGTGGCTGCCCGAGCGGGCGACGACGCCCTCGAGGAGTCGCTGCGCCGGCTCGGCGTGGCACGGGTGGCCACGAAGTACCCGCGCATCGCCACAGGGCACTTCACCGAGACGGGCCGGCAGGCCGACATCGTCGAGGTCAAGGGCTCGGTCGAGCTCGCACCGCTGACCGGCCTCGTGGACGCGATCGTCGACCTCACGGCCACCGGGCGCACGCTCGTCGACAACGATCTCGAGGTGCGCGAGGAGATCGTCGCCTCGACGGCGCGGCTGATCGCCAATCCGGTCGCCCACAAGCTCAAAGCGGCGGCGATCGACGAGATCGTCCGGCGCATCCGCGGGGTGAGGGGGTAAGCGTGCGAATGGTGCGGCTCGACATCGAGCCCGGCGGGGAGGCGGGCACCGCGGCGGCGGTGCGCGCGCTGAGCCCGCCGCCGCCCGCGATCGAGGAGGACGTGCGCGCGATCGTCGGGGC
>JACCUC010000018.1 GCA_013812065.1 Thermoleophilaceae bacterium
GCCCACGGCCTCGACGGGAGGACTGCCGGACCTCGCATCGGCGGCGGAGGCTCGGGTCGCGATGGGCCACCACGGCGCCCGGGTGGACGCCCGCCCGCGCCCGGCCGAGAGCCGCTGCGCCGCCGTCGCCTCGGGCTTGCCGTCGTCCTCATCCTTGCCCTGCTGATCCTGATGTGGATCGTCACGGGCTTCTGGGCGCCCTTCGCCGGCCAGGGCGACGAGCCGGTGCGCGTCCGGATCCCGCAAGGGGCGGGTGTCCAGCAGATCGCCGACATCCTCGATGAGCGCGGAGTGGTGGCCAGCGGGGCGGTGTTCAGCGCGCGCGTCCGGCTCTCGGGCCGGGGCGCGGAGCTCAAGCCCGGCAGCTACACGCTGCGCAGCGGAATGGGGTACGGAGCCGCGATCGCCGAGCTCGCGGAGGGACCGGCGCGCAACGTGATCAACGTGACCGTCCCCGAGGGCCGCGCGCGCGGTGAGATCGCGCCGCTCGTCGAGGCGGCCGGACTCGAAGGCAGCTACGCCCGTGCCAGCCAGAGCTCGTCCCGGCTCGATCCCGCCGAGTTCGGAGCCAAGGACGCCGATAGCCTCGAAGGCTTCCTCTTTCCCTCGACGTACGAGCTCCGCCGCGGCGCGTCGGCCGACGAGCTCGTCGGCCGGCAGCTCGACGCCTTCAAGCGGGAGTTTGGCCGTGTCGACCTCAGCGCGGCGCGGCGGCGCAAGCTGTCCCCGTGGGAGGTGCTGATCATCGCCTCGATGGTCGAGCGCGAGGCCCAGCTCGACCGCGACCGGCCGCTGATCGCCTCGGTGATCTACAACCGCATCAGCCGGGGCGAGCCGCTCGGCATCGACGCGACGATCCGCTTCGCGACCGAGAACTGGGAGCGACCCCTGACCCAGTCGCAGCTGGCCGTCGACTCGCCCTACAACACCCGCAAGAACGCCGGCCTGCCGCCCGGGCCGATCGGCAACCCCGGTCTGCCCTCGATCCGGGCGGCGGCCAAGCCGGCGCGGAGCAACTACATGTTCTACGTCGTCAAGCCCAACACGTGCGGCGAGCACGCCTTCTCGCGGACGATCGACCAGTTCACCCGCGACAGCCAGGCCTACAACTCGGAGCGCGCCGCCCGTGGCGGCCGGTCGCCCGACGACTGCCCGGAGTAGGCCCTTACGCACGCCGCCCGTCGCGCGTTGCGACCGCGCCGCGTGTTGACCGCCCTCGCGGGCGTCCTCGGCCATCCCGTCGCCCACAGCCGCTCGCCGGCGATGCACAACGCCGCGTTCCGCGCGCTCGGGCTCGACTGGCGCTACGTGAAGCTGCCCGTGTCTCCGGCTCTGTTCCCCGAGACCGCCCGCGCGCTGCCGGGCTCCGGGTACCGGGGGGCGAACGTGACCATTCCCCACAAGGTCGCCGCGCTCTCCCTCGCCGACGCCGCCACCGCGGCGGCCCGCGGCGTCGGGGCGGCCAACACCTTCAGCTTCGCCGTCGACGGCGCGATCGAGGCCGACAACACCGACGCCGGGGGCTTCGTCGACGCCCTCGGCGAGTCGCCGCGCGGGCGGCGGGCGCTCGTGCTCGGTGCGGGCGGGGCCGGCCGGGCGGTGGCCTGGGCGCTCCGAGAGGAGGGCGCCGCCGAGGTCCTGATCTGGAACCGAACCCCCCAGCGGGCGACGGAGCTCGCCCGCGAGCTCGAGCTCGAGCCCGTGTCCGCGCCGAGAAGCGCCGACATCGTGGTCAACGCGACCTCGGTGGGCCTCGATATAGGGGACGCCGCCGAGGCCGGGCGCGCGTTGGGCCTCGCGCAGCTCGACGCCCCGATCGTCGTCGTCGACCTCGTCTACGCCGAGCGGCCGACCCCGGTCGTCGCGTGGGGAGAGCGGGTCGGCGCCCGGGTGGTCGACGGGCTCGAGGTGCTCGTGCGCCAGGGAGCGCGTAGCTTCGAACGCTGGACCGGGGAGGAGCCGCCGCTGGACGTGATGCGCGCCGCCGCCCGCGCGGGTTGAACTCTTCAACTTCGCCGGGCCCCTCCCGATAGAGAGGACATGGCGCCTTCGAGGACACGGTCGTGCGCCGGCGGGACGGCTACCTAGTCGTCTACAGCGCCGGCCCCCGGGCCGTTCTGGCGGTGCTCGCCGCCGGCGAGGCGAACCTCGGTCTGCTCCATCACGTGGCCCGCCGCGCGGCCTCCCGCATTTCCGAGCTGTTCGTTTATTCCGCCTAGAGCTCGCGCGGCGAGACCGCCCCCGTGCTGAACGCCTCGGCGACCAGTCGCAGCCGCTTACGGTTGTGAGGAAGATCGGGGATCGAGAACTTCGAGAACAAGGCGCGCAGGTGTGCCTTGACGGCCTCGACGCTGAGGTGGAGCTCGTCGGCGATCTCTCGGTTCGATGCCGGCGCGGAGGGGCCCACCGCTCCCTTGCAGGGACGACAGAGCGCCACGAGCGCGTGCCGCTGGGTCGCAGACAGAGCAGGAGCGACCGTCGCCGTCGCGAGCACCGCGGTCGGCGCGGGATCCTCGTCCGGGGCGCGGTAGACGAGTAACGTCGCTCCGAGTCGGAGCAGGTCGCCGTCGCGCAGACGGCGGTGGCCGTAGACCCTCTCACCGTTCAGATATGACCCGTTGCGCGAGAGGCCATCGTCGACGATCGTCCACTCGCCGCCGGCGCGCTCGAACGCCACGTGGACGCGCGAGAGGTTGGGATCGAAGCAAAGCGCGAGATCGTTCTCCGGGCGGCGCCCGACGGTCAGCCGCCCGCCTGCTCCGAGCACGAAGATGCATTGGGTCCCGTCGCCGTCCCGGTAGACGAGGAACGGCTCGCCGCGGCGCTGAACCTCGAGCCGCTCCTTGAGCTCGGAGGGTGAGCTGGCGTAGAGGTCGGCGGCCATCAGCGCTCCCACCGCGAGTGTATTCCGCCGGGGGGTTGGGCGCAACTGCTTACGAGGGGCGCGGGCGTCCGAAGGCGCCCGGCGGGAGAGCCCAACCGCAAGGGTGGCCAACAGCTAACCCCAAGGGGGCTTTCCGAGCGCGCCCCGCGGACTTACGGTCGGTGGTACGGACTGACCGTCAACTAGAGGAGATCAGATGAAGCCCGTGACCGCCCAACCCCAAGAGGTATCACCGATGAAAGCCAGACCGAGCTGTGGACGGGGACATCGACCGCGCGCCGCCGATCCGTCGTAGCGATCGCAGTGGTCGCGACGATCATGGCGGTGTCACCGACGATCGCTGCCGCCTCGGACGAGTCCTTCAGTCTGAAGGTGAGCAGCCACGGGAAGTCCGTCGACGCCAGCCTCGGCTCGTTCTGCGGAACGGGATCTTGCTCCGACTCCGCCTATCCACTCGAGGCTCACGGACGCCTCCCGATCCATTCCGGCGGCACGATCGCGCTGCGACCGGACTCTCCGGCCAGCCCGGGAGTCGTGGCCTCGCGGGTCCGGGTCTCCATTGTCCGTTACAAGGGCGACGACCGGCAGTACACGTCCGAGCCTCGGGACGCGCGCCCGACCGATGGCAGCCGACGGGCGTGGGTCATCCAGCTCCCCCACCTGCTGCATGGGGCGCGCGTCTTGAGCGTCGACGTGGCCTATCCGAACGGAAGCTCCGCCAACTTCGAGGCGGCCTTCGAGCCTCACACCCACGTCTCGAAGAGCTGCCGGCACGTTGCGTTCACCCCTAACAGCGACGACATGGCCGCAGGAATCCGCGTCGAGAGGGTGAGTTGCACCTTCGCGCGGAACTTCATCCGCGACTTCGACGAGGCCCCCGCCGAGCGCTACCGTGGCTACACCTGCACGTGGAGGAGCGTGGACCCGGCGGATAGCCTTGCCCACACGCGCTTCCGGTGCACCCGTGGCACGCGGGTCATCTTCTGGAAGCGCTACTGATCGAGGCCAGCAGACGCGCCACGACGGGCGCGTCACCTTCTCTCGAGACAGGGGGCGATCCGCCAGGATCGCCCCCTTCGCCTGCCCAAGCGAAGTCCCAGCGAGCGACCGGGCTGAAGCTTTCGCGTCCCCTGCCGATAGAGGACCTATGGCAGATATCGAGCACAGCCTCGAAGAGATCATGCAGATCCCCGGCGCCCTCGGCGCAGCGCTCGTCGACTACAACGCGCCGAGTCCGAGCGGGCGCTGCGCCAGGAGCTCGAGACCGAGCAGGCCACGCGCGAGGCCCTTGCCACCGAGCTCGCGACGGTGCGCACCGCCCGCGACGATCTGGCCCGGCGCGTCGCCTCCGCGCGGGATCTGCTCGATGTCGGCGCCCAGCCCCACGTGCATTTGAGCGGGCGAGACCACCGACGGGGCCCGCCCCGATCCCTCAAGTCGACGCCGGCGCTGCCGATACCCACCACCAAGGTTTCGGTGGCTATGTCGCACCTGGCACCCGATCGCTGGTACCTCCTGATTCTCGGCACCGTCGCGGCGATCTAAGCCTTCCGCAGGTGGAAGAACACCGACCGCGGACAAGTCCAGTGGGACCGGTTCAAGCTGAAGACCCCGGCCAAGACCGGCGACATCGTCCAGAAGGGCGCGCTCGCCCGCTTCTCGCGCACCTACTCGGCTCTGGTTGGGGGGCGGGCGTGCCCCATGCTGGAGGCGATCGAGATCACCGGACGCACGCGGGCAATAAGGTCGTCGAGCAGGCGATGGACGCCGTGATGATCGCCGTCGGTGAGGAGACCGGCGGCCTCGACTCGCTGCTCGACAAGATCGCCGACTTCTACGAGGACGAGGTCGCGCCGGCGGTCAAGGCGCTGACCTCGATCATCGAGCCGATCATGATCGTCGTCGTCGACATCATCGTCATCTCGATGTACATGCCGATATCCAAGGTCGACGACCAGATCAAGTAGTGGCGCCGAGCCCAGCTCCGCTTGCGCGGTCGGTTAGGGTGGGCGTGTGGGGCAAACGGGTCTCCAACCTCGGTGACACCCGTGCGGGCGGCCGCAGTCGGTCGGGACGGAGGCCGAGTCGCCATCGTGGTCGCTCTCCTGGTCGGAGTCTTCGGGCTGCGGGCGGCCGTCCGAGATCCCGTGATCGGCATCGGCTTGCTCTACGTGGTGCCCGTGATCGCAGCCGCTGTCTGGTTCGGGCCCTGGGGCGGTGTCGGGGTCGGTGTCGCCGGGACAGGTCTCTACACCCTCGGCGATCTCGTCGCGCCTCAGGACCACTTGCTCAGCTCCATCCTCCTGCGCCTCGTCGTCCTCTGCTCGGTCGGCTACGCATTCGGCGTGCGGGTCGGACGCGAGCGCCACGCCAGGTCAGAGCTCGCCCATCAAGAGGGCGAGCTCGCCGAGCTGCGCGCATTGCGCAGCGCGCTCGTCCCTCCCGACGTACCCGATCGGCCGGAGATCGAGCTCGCGACCTGCTTCGTACCCGCCCAGGAGCGCGTGGCGGGCGACTTCTTCGTGGTCAACGAAGGCCCCGACGACAGCACGGTGGTGGTCGTGGGCGACGTCGTGGGCAAAGGCCTCGAAGCCGCGCGCCGGGCGGCGTTCGTCCGCGCCGCCTTCGCGGCGTACGCCCCCTACAACGACGATCCCTGCCGCCTGCTCGAGCTTGCCAACGCCGCGCTGGTCGAGCGCGCGGGCGCCTCGGATGAGTTCGTGACGGCGGCGTGCGTTGTGTATCGCCCGGCCGACCACTCGATCTCCTGGGCGCTCGCCGGTCACCCCCCGCCGATGCTGCTCGACGACGGCGAGCGCCTGAACGGCATATCCCCCGGGCTCCCGCTCGGACTCGACGAGCGGGTCGAGTGCAGCCGCGCGGACCGCCCGCTCGATGCCGGGGACGGGGTCCTACTGTTCACCGACGGGCTGACCGAGGCCCGCCGTCCGTTCTCGGACGTGGTCGCGGCGGGTCGTGCGCGCGAGCGTCCTCACCCCGAGCTCTTCGGGAGCGACCGGATCGCGGGGGTCCTCGCCGAGCACGCCGGCGAGGAGCCCGGGGACGTGGTACGAGCGCTGCGGACCGCAGCCGAGCGCTTCACGGGCGGCGGCTTGGCCGACGACCTGTGCATGGTGGCGGTGCGGGCCCGGAGCTGAGTCGCGCGCAGCGGTGCGAAAAGAGACAACGGGTGCAAGGGCGGCTGGCACGATGTCGCTCGCAACGACGAGAATGGTTCCGAACCTACTCGGCCAAGGACCTGAACGTCAACGCGGTGCCCTATCCCGGCAAGCGCCCGTTCCCGAACGCCCTCGACCCGAGCGACGGGAACATCGACTACGACGGTGACTTCCTGCGCTCCGGCGAGGAGCACGCCCTGTGGAAGTACACGGGCGCCGGTTCGAGGCCGACCGCCGCAGCAACGGCATCGAGGACTCTCCGCTCGGATACAGCGGCGGCACCCAGACCAGTCGCCGCGAGCAGGCGCCCGCCGTCCCGGCGTATGAGCGGTCTCTACGACGCCCAGTGGGCGAGCCGAGCTATCCCGACTTCCTCTCGCGCGACGGCGACTCGGTCTGGAGCGATGACGAACGCGACGCCGACCGCGACGGCCTCAGCAACATCGTCGAGGATCACTTCCTCACGAAGGCGATCTGGGATCGGAACCTCGCCAAGTGCGAGCCCGCCGTCAAGCCGTGGGAAGACAACAAGGAAGGCTCCTACTACGGGGCCTTCGGCGTCCGGCCCTTCGCCGAGCCGACGATGATGGACGGCGATACCGACGGCGACGGCCTCCTCGACGCCGAGGACGACCAGGACAACGACGACGTCCCGAACTACTCGGAGGTGGGTCTCCGCTGCGACGACGGCCTGATGGTCGATCCCGACGGTGACGGTCCGCTCGAGCCCGCCCCCAGCTCGTCGGGAACGCCGAACGTGAACCCCTATAACCCGTGTGCCCCCCACGGCGGACACTGGACGGGGATCCCCGGCTTCCCGATGGCGCGGACCTGCCCGTACTACAAGCCGCTCGACGGGTAGGGGCGCGCCGGCCGCGGCCGTCCAGAGGTGGCGAGCGGACGGAGCTGAGGCCACGGCGCGCTCTCCGCTCAGCGCCTCGAGCGCCGCAGTAGGCTCTCGAAGGACATGGCGCTTCGTTTCACCACCGCCGGCGAGTCGCACGGGCCCGGGCTCGTCGCCATCCTCGAGGGCCTGCCCGCGGGCCTCGAGCTCGAGCCCGACGACATCGACCGCGACCTCGCCCGCCGCCAGCTAGGCCACGGTCGCGGCGGGCGCATGAAGATCGAGTCCGACCGCGCGATCGTCACCGCCGGGCTGCGCCACGGGCGCACGCTCGGCAGCCCGGTGGCGCTGCGGGTCGAGAACCGCGACTACTCGAACTGGGAGGAGCGGATGAACCCGTGGCCGGTCGCCGCGGAGGTCGCCGAGGTGCACCTTCCCCGCCCCGGGCACGCCGACCTCGCGGGGGTCCAGAAGTACGGCTTCACCGACGTTCGCAACGTCCTCGAGCGCGCGAGCGCGCGCGAGACAGCGGCGCGGGTGGCCTGCGGGGCACTCGCGAAGGCGTACCTGCGCCGCCTCGGGGTCGAGGTCCAGAGCCATGTGCTGAGCATCGGCGGAGTCGAGGCTCCGTCGATGAACGGCCTCGGCCCGGAAAACTTCTCCGGCGTGGACGCCTCGCCGGTGCGCTGCCTCGACGCGGGCGCGAGCGACGCCATGGTCGCGGAGATCGACCGCGCGCGCAAGGCCAACGAGTCGCTCGGCGGTGTCTACGAGGTCCGCGTCTTCGGACTCGTGCCCGGGCTCGGGTCGCACATCTCCTGGGAGGAGCGCCTCGACGGACGCCTCGCCGCCGCCGTGATGTCGATCCAGGCCATGAAGGGCGTCGGCATCGGCGACGGATTCGAGCTCGCCGCGCGCGACGGCTCGGCCGCCCACGACGAGATCTTCTGGTCGCCCGAGCGCGGCTTCTTCCGCGAGACCAACCGCGCCGGCGGGCTCGAGGGCGGCATGACCACCGGTGAGCCGCTCGTGGTCCGCGGCGCCATGAAGCCGCTCCCGACCCTGACCAAGCCGCTGCGCTCGGTCGATCTCGCGACCAAGGAGCCGGCGCAGGCGCTGCGCGAGCGCACCGACTCCTGCACGGTTCCTGCGGCCGCGGTGGTGGCCGAGGCGATGGTCGCGCTCGTGCTCGGCTCGGCCTACCGGGAGAAGCTCGGCGGCGACCACATCGACGACGCCGTCGCCGCGCTGCGCGCCTACGAGGAGCGCATCGGGTGGGTGCGGTAGGGGCGGCGGCGCCCGGCTTCGACGAGGCGGACGCCGCGGTTGTGCGGCGTGGGATCGTCCTTGTGGGCTTCATGGGCGCGGGCAAGTCGACCGCGGCGGCGCTCGCCGCCCGCGCGTTCGGAGAGCCCGAGCTCGATACCGATCGTCTGCTCGAGCAGGAGCTGGGGGAGACGATCGAGTCGTTCTTCGACCGGGAGGGCGAGGCGGCCTTCCGCGCGCGCGAGGAGGAGCTGTTGCTGGGTGTGCTCGCTCGACCGGACGCCGGGGTCGTCGCGCTCGGGGGCGGAGCGCTCGGGTCGGAGCGAGTGCGGGCGGCGCTGCGAGGGCACGTCGTCGTCTGGCTCGAGGTGGGCGCCGAGGAGGCATGGCGGCGCGTCGCCGTAGGGGAGCGACCGCTCGCGCGCGACCGCGAGCGCTTCGAGCGCCTCCACGCCGAGCGCCGGCCGGTCTACGCGGCTGCCGCCGACGCGGTCGTTCGCACGGAGGCGCCTCCGGAGGCGGTCCTCGCCGCCCTGCCCGCCCTGGGCGCGCTCCGAGAGGAGCTTTCGCGGGCGGGGGGTCCGCTGCGGCTCGTGTGGGCGCGATCGGCCTCCGGCGACTATCCCGTCTTCGTCGGGCGGGGGGCGCTGCGTCGTGGCGTCTTCCATCCGGTGGGCGGTCGTCGCGTCGTGGTCGCCGACGAACGCGTGGCGGCGCTGCATGAGCTTTCGGGCGACTGGTCCCTCTCGGTGCCCGGCGGCGAGGCCGAGAAGACCGTGGCTCGCGCGGAGGAGGTCCTGCGGGCGATGGCGCGGGCCGGCGTAGGCCGGGACGATCTGGTCGTCGCCTTCGGCGGCGGGGTGATCGGCGACCTCGTGGGTTTCTGCGCGGCGGTGTACCAGCGCGGAGTGCGCTGCGCTCAGGTCCCTACCACGCTTGTGGCCCAGGTCGACGCGGCCTACGGTGGGAAGACCGGAGTCGACCTGCCCGAGGCCAAGAACTACGTCGGCGCCTACCACCAGCCGGCGGCGGTGCTCGTCGACCCCGACGTGCTCGCGACGCTTCCGCATGAGGAGGTCGCCGCGGGGTACGCGGAGGTCGTGAAGACCGCGCTGATCGCCGGGGGCCCGCTGTGGGACCAGGTGCGCTCGGGCGCGGACCCGGCGGCCGAGGAGGTGATCGTCGGCTGCCTGGGCACGAAGCTCGCGGTCGTCGCCGAGGATGAGCGCGACGAGGGGCGGCGTCAAGTCTTGAACCTCGGTCACACGGTCGGCCATGCGCTCGAGGCCGCGACCGGCTACCGGCGCCTGCGCCACGGCGAGGCGGTGGCGCTCGGGCTGCTGTGCGCTCTGCGCCTGTCCGGCCAGGAGGCGCTGCGCGAAGAGGTCGCCGCGCTGTTCTCCGCGCGCGGGCTGCCCGCGCGCATCGAAGGCGTGGGGGTCGACGAGGTGGTGGAGCTCGTCGCGCGCGACAAGAAGCGCCGCGGCGGGTCCGTGCCGTTCGTGCTCGTCTCGGGGGCGGGCGCGGTCTCGCCGGGCCACCCGGTCGCGAAGGAAGAGCTGCGCGCGGCGGTCGACGAGGTCGTCTGCGGATGAGGAACCGCGTCGCCGTCCTCCACGGCGTGAACCTCGACATGCTCGGGCGCCGCGACCCCGGTCACTACGGGAGCCTCAGCCTGTCCGAGCTCGAGGTCCAGGTCCATCGCTTCGCCCGCGAGCTCGGGCTCGAGCCGAGGTTCTTCCAGACCAACCACGAGGGAGAGTTCTGCTCGGAGCTCCACGCCGTCGCCGACTACGCCGACGCGCTGCTGCTCAACCCGGGCGCGTGGACGCACTACTCATGGGCGATCCGCGACGCGCTCGAGGTGAGCGGACTTCCGGCCGTCGAGGTCCACCTCTCCGCCGTCGACGAGCGCGAGGAGTGGCGACGCGTCTCGGTCATTCGTGAGCTGTGCCTCGCCACCGTTCAGGGCAAGGGCGTCGAGGGCTACCGCGATGCGCTCGGGCTCGCCCACGAGCACCTGGCGAAGGCGGCGCGGTGAGCGGTGCGGACGGCGCCTCCGCGCCGAGCCGCGCCGATCGACTCGCGCAGCGGCTCCCCGAGCGCGAGCTCGACGCCCTGCTCGTCTCAGATCTCGTCAACCTGCGCTACCTGACCGGCTTCACCGGGACGAACGGACTCGCCCTCGTCGGCGCCGACGGCGAGCGGACCTTCCTGACCGACTTCCGCTACCTCGACCAGGCCGAGGCCCAGGTCCCGGCCGAGTTCGCGCAGATCAGGGGCAAGGAGAGCCTGCTCGAGGACGTGGCACCCCGTCTGGCCGGGCGCGTCGGCTTCGACGACGAGCACCTGACCGTCAAGGCCCACGAGCAGCTCGGCGCGGCCGTCGGCGAGGGCGTCGCGCTGGTCGCCGCGGGCGGGCTCGTGGAAGAGCTGCGCGCGGTCAAGGAGCCGAGCGAGATCGAGCGCATCGCTCGAGCGGCGACGATCGTCGACGAGGCGCTCGGGGCGCTCGCGGAGGCGGGGCTGGCCGGGCGGACCGAGCGGGCTGTCGCACTCTCGCTCGAGCGCGACCTGTGCGAGCGCGGGGCCGAGCGGGAGTCCTTTCCGATCATCGTCGCCGGCGGAGCCCACGGCGCGCTCCCGCACGCGAGCCCGCGCGACGAGCCGATCCCCTCGGGCTCGCTCGTGATCGTCGACCTCGGCGCCATCGTCGAGGGCTACTGCTCGGACTGCACGCGGACCTTTGCCACCGGCGCGCTCGACGGCGAGGCGGCGGAGGTCTACGCGCTCGTGCTCGCCGCGCAGGAGCGAGCGCTCCAGGCCGTACGCGCGGGGGCGGGCGTGGTCGAGGTCGACGCCGTCGCGCGCGAGGCGATAGCCGACGGCGGCCACGGTGAGCGCTTCGGGCACGGGCTCGGCCACGGGGTCGGGCTCGAGGTCCACGAGCGCCCGCGGCTCTCGCCGCGCGGGGAGGGGACGCTAGCGGCCGGCAACGTGGTGACGGTCGAGCCGGGGGTGTACATGAGCGGGGCGTTCGGGGTGCGGATCGAGGACCTCGTGGTGGTGGGAGAGGAAGGGCCGGAGGTGTTGAGCGGCTTCCCGAAGGCGCTCGTGACGGTCGCGTAGGCGGAGCCTACGCCTCGGCCTCCGCGAGCCAGTTCTCCACGCGCAGGCCGTGCACGCGAGCGAAGTCGCGCGTGTTCCCGGTGACGAGGGTCAGATCGCGCGCCAGCGCGATCGACGCGATGCGGAGGTCGGGCTCGTCGAGGCGTCGGCCCTCTCGTGCGAGCCGAGCCCTCAAGGTTCCGTACACGTTCGCGGCGGGCTCGTCGAAGGCGAGGATCGTCTGTGCGGAGCGAAGCAGCTCGCGAACCCGCTCGGCGAGAGCTGGGCTTCTCCGCCTCGAGGCCCCGTAGACGAGCTCACCGACCGTGATCGCGGTGGTGAACTGATCGGCCGGCGAGAGCCGGGCCAGCCGCCGGATCAAGCCCAGCGGCGGGTCTCCGCGCAGCGTCGCGCTCAGCACGTCGGTGTCGAAGCAGTACGGGCTCACTCGAGCGACGGAGCGTCGCGATCGGCGCTGCGCCTGCGGTCGGCATAGATTTCCTCGACCACCTTCTCGAGCTCATCCCACTCCGCCAGACCGCCCGTGACCGCCGCAAGCCCGATCGGCGCCGGGGGCGCGGGCCCGGTGAGCTCGCCGGTGGGCGGCACGAGCACGACCGCCGGTCGCCCACGGCGGGAGATGACCAGCCGCTCTCCGTCGGCGACCCGGTCCAGCAGCTGCGAGAAGTGACGCTTGGCTTCGGCGACTCCGATCGAGGGTGTGACGTTCTGCTGTCTCGAAGTCATCACGCTAATATTATGTCATACTGACAGATGTGTGGACGCAGGCGACGGCCAGCTCCACGGTCCTCTCCGTCCGGGTCGAGTGCGAACATGTGTTCGCCATGGTCGTCTGCGTCCTCGTCCCCCGCTTCTCTCTGCTGGCCGCGGTCGAGGAGGTGGGCGAGGGAGCGGCGATCCTCTCGTCGCCCGTCGCGCTCGGGCCGCTGCCCGGCGGGGTGCAGGCGGTGGGAGAGGCCTCGCCGGCGGCGGAGGCGTTTGGGGTCACGGCAGGGATGCGGATGGGGGAGGCGCTCGCGCGCTGTCCCGAGCTTCGGCTCCTACCGACCGACCCGGAGGCCGTGCGGGCTAGGTGGAGCGGCGTGCTCGATCGCCTCGAGCGCATCGGTGCGGCGCCGGAGTCAGACCGGGCGGGGGAGGCGTACTTCGACGCCGACGGCCTGCGCGGCATCCACGGCGGCCATCTCGAGGGCGTGCTCGCGGCGACCCGTCGCGCGCTCGGGCGCCGGATC
>JACCUC010000059.1 GCA_013812065.1 Thermoleophilaceae bacterium
GATCTGAGCCACGCCGAAGGGCAGCCGCGCTCCGGCGCCGCTCTCGATCTCGGCCCACACCTGCTCGGAGCTGACGGCGTCGTAGTCGTCCTTCCAGCGGTTCGGGTTGCCCACTGCCGCGGCGGGCTGGAAGGAGAACATGCGGAAGCCCATCGCGTGGCAGTCGCGGATCACCCCGGCCACCTCGCCGACGTTGCGCGGCGTGACCGTCATGTTGTGGGCGAGATAGGAGGAGATGCCGTGCTCGCGCTCGAGCCGCTCGAACATCGCGCAGAAGCGCCGGCGATACGGGTTGAGCTCCGCTTCGGAGCTTGCCCTCGGAAGGCCGCGGCGCCCGAACATCGCGGAGTCGAAGTGCCCGGCGAAGGAGAGGTGGCGAAAGCGCGGAGTGCCGTCGGGCCACAGCGCGAGCCGCTCGAGGTACCCGTAGTCGAAGTCGCCGTGCGACATGCTCATCGGCTTGCGCCCGTGACGACGCATGGCGAGCAGGGCCTCGGCGTGGTCGTCGGGAGAGAGCAGGGTGACCTCGCCGCCGATCAGCTGGGCGTTCTGCCCGGGCCCTCGCTGCGCCCGCAGGTAGGCCATCTGGCGGTCGACCTCGGCGACGGTGTGCGCGCCGTCGGTGCGGATACGGTTGGCCTCCCGCCCGTGGTAGCAAGGGGTGCACGCAAAGTCGCAGCGCGGGAAGACGCCGTGCGTCCCCTCGCATCCGGCCGTGCGCCGCCCGAGCGCCTGCGCGGGCGTCTTGACGCCTTCGGGGAGCTCGTCCCAGCGGCGGGCGAGTGCCGCCTCGAGCTCTGGGTGCGCGGGCCGGGTGGCCTGCTCGAGAGCCGCGAGCCGGCGACGCGCGCGCCGCCACGCGGCTCTCGCCCTTCCAACGACCCCCTCGCCAGCTCGCACGCCGCTCACCCTACCGTTGGCCCGCTCGGGCGGCCGACGGCTCGCAGGCCCCTCAGCGTGCGCGCCGCGATCGCCGCGGTCACGAACGCGTGCGACGCCCAGCGACCGGCGCCGCGACTCGCGCGATGCCCGCCTCGAACGCGGCGGTCCGTGGTCGCCGCGAGCAGGAGCCCCGCCGCGCCGAGCGACGCGGGAATCGCGCGCTGCTCGAGCGTCGCCGGGCGCGCCGAGGCGCCGAAGTAGCTCGCCGATCCCAGGCATAAGCCGACGACGAGGTGCGCCCGCTCGGCGGCGAGGACCCATCGTCCCAGGCTTCCTCGCTCGACCAGCCCGCCCACGGTGGCGTGGAAGAAGGCCGCATCGGCGGCCGAGTCGAGGTCGCGGCCGAGGCGGGTCGGGCCCGCCCGCCGGGCGAGCACACCGTCGGCGACGTCAGTCACGCTCGCGAGGGCGATCACCGCTGGGTGAGCTGCGCGCCGCGCGAGCGGCGCCGCCCAAAGCCTCGCGAGCGTGACGGCATCGGCCGCGCTCAGCGCTCGCGCGCCCCGCTCTGACCCGCTGCTCTCGACCATGCCGAGGTGCCAATCGAGCATCGCCCACCACCCCAGCCATCGAACCATCGCGCGCGGCCCGAGCGCCGCCGACGCGGCGAGCCCCGCGGCCCCGAACCGGCGCGACTGGGAGACGAGCTCGGGGCGGCGGCCCCGGACGCGCTGAGCCCGCGCGAACGAAGCGGCCAGGAACTCGACGAGTCCCGGCGCGCTGAAGCGCCGCGCGCGCAGGCGGTCGAGCGCCTCGCGGGTCCAACGCTCGCCCTCGCTGAGCTCGCCGGTCGTCGTCAGGGTCGAAGCCCAGCCTGGGCGCTCGCCGGTATGGAGGCGGTCATATCGCGGACGCCAACCACGCGGCAAACCGTACGCGGAGACCATCGAACATGAATCCCCGCGGGCAGCGCCGGTCTATGCTCGCCCCGCCCCAGGGACCGAAGAGGACGACAGTGCCGAGGATCGCCGCGTTTGGAGGCGCCTACGCCAATCCCTACGCCCTCGAGGCGATGCTGGCCGACGCGCGCGAGCGCGGCTGTGAGCGGATCTTCTCGCTCGGCGACCTGGGTGGCTTCGGCGCCGAGTGCGACGCGATTTGGCCGCTGCTCGTCGAGCACGGTGTCGAGTGCATCGCCGGCAACTACGACGTCGCGATCGGCCGTGGCGATCCGGACTGCGGCTGCGGCTACGCCGACGAGCGCGACAACCGCTTCGCCCAACTGATGTACGGCCACACGCGGGCGAGCACGGGTACCGATTTCGCCGCCTGGATGCGCTCCCTTCCACAGGAGCACCGCGAGCAGATCGGGGGCGCCGACGTGCACATGGTCCACGGGTCGCCGCTGGCGGTCAACGACTTCCTGTGGGGGTCGCTCTCCGACGACGAGCTGCGCATGCGGCTGTCGGTGAGCGGCGCCGAGGTGCTGCTGTGCACGCACACGGGCATCCCGTGGCAACGGCGGGTCGATGGTTGCCTGGTGGTCAACGTCGGCGCCGTGGGGCGCCCGGCCAACGACGGTAGGCGCGAGACGTGGTACGCGGTGCTCGACCTCGACCGCGGGCGGGTGGGCGCCGAGCTCGTGCCCGTCGCCTACGACTGGGGTGCCCAGGCGGCCTCGATGCGAGCGGCGGGTCTTCCGGGGCCCTTCGTCGAGACGATCGAGACGGGCTGGTGGACGACGTGCCTCGAGATCGTGCCTCCGGCCGAGCGTGCCCGCGGTCGCTACCACGTCTACCGCGAGAGCCTGCCGAGCGGGTTCGAGGCCCCCCGCGGCGCCGGCTTCGCCGATCCGCCGCAGCCCGAGGACGACGACCGGCCGGTCGTGTCCCTGTTCGGCACAGCCGCCTTCCCGGCACGGCTGTGGATCTACACGAACTTCCACTGCAATCTCGCCTGCGACTACTGCGTGGTCACCTCCTCGCCGCTCGCACGCCGGCGTACGCTGTCGCTCGAGCGCGTGTGCTCGCTCGTCGACGAGGCGGTCGACGAGGGCTTCACCGAGGTCTACCTGACCGGCGGAGAGCCGTTCGTCCATCCCGACATCGTGGCCATGCTCGAGTACGCGAGCGGCCGTCTCGACACCGTCGTCCTCACCAACGCCATGCTCTTCGGCGGCCGCCGCGGCGAGCAGCTGCGCCGTCTCGCGGGTCGCGATCGGCTCGTGCTCCAGACCTCCCTGGACGGGGCGCACCCGGAGACCCACGACCGCTGGCGCGGCACCGGCTCGTGGTCCGCCGCCATGCGCGGGATCGCCTACGCCCACGAGCTCGGCCTCCCGATGCGCGTGGCCATGACCGAGACCCCGGACAACCGCGACGAGGTCGAGGAGCTGCGCACGCTCGTGGCCGCCGCCGGCGTCTCGGGCTCCGACTTCGCCGTGCGCCCGCTGGTCGCGCGCGGATTCGCCGACGGCATCGAACCCGGTATCACGGTCTCCGCCGGCGTCATGGCTCCCGAGCTGACCGTCACCGCCGACGGGGCTCACTGGCACCCCGTGGGCGGCGACCTCGAGTCGAGCCCGGACCTTCTCGTCGCCGCGGGTGACGTCTCGCTCGCGGAGGCCAGGCGGATGATCGTCGAGCGCTTCCTCGAGCTCCGGCAGGCCGACGGGACGCTGCCGCCTCCCTTCGCCTGCGCGGTCGGTGCCTGAGACGGCGCTCCCCGCCGGCCGTGGCCGTGGTGAGCCGCCGGGCTCGCCCGGTGGGGCGACCCGAGGGAGGACCGAGGCCGCCGGGCCGCTGGTCAGCGTGATCGTCCCGACTTTCGACGAGGAGCGCGCGCTGCCCCGGCTGCTCGATCACCTCGCCGGGCTGGAGGGCCGCTTCGAGGTCATCGTCGTCGACGGCGGGTCGAGCGACGCGACCCTCGCCATCGCCCGTGCCCACCCCCTCGGGCCGGCTCTGATCGCGGCGCCTCGTGGCCGCGCCCGTCAACTCAACGCCGGCGCCGCGACAGCGGAAGGCGACCTGCTCGTCTTCCTTCACGCCGACAGCCTCCTGCCCTTCGACGCCCACGCCTCGCTCACGGCGGCATGGCGCCGCCCGGCGATTGTCGGCGGCAACTTCGCGCTCCGCTTCGAGGGGAACGACCTCTTCGCGCGCACCCTGACGACGACCTACGCCGCCCAGCGCCGGCTCGGCTACTTCTACGGCGACTCCTCGATCTTCGTCCGCCGCACGGCCTTCGAGGCGCTCGGCGGCTTCCGGGAGCTGGCGGTCATGGACGACTACGACTTCGCGCGCCGGCTCGGGCGCCACGGTCGCCTGGCGTGCCTCCCCGGTCCGGCGACCACCTCCTCGCGGCGCTGGCGCCGGCTCGGAGTGCTGCGAACCGTGCTGTCCTGGGTGGTCATACGCTGGCTCTTCGTGCTGAGAGTGCCCCCGGAGCGGCTCGCGAGGCTCTACCGGCGCGCGCGTTAGAGCGCGAGATGGCTGATTCCACGGCCGCGTGCGTCCGGGGGCGCGCCAGAGCGAGCTGGCCGTGGACGCAGGCCGAAGGCGATGCCGGTGGCATCGTCGAGGCCGAGGACAAAGGTCCAGCGAAGCTATGGCGCGTCATCCGGATGGGCGTG
>JACCUC010000112.1 GCA_013812065.1 Thermoleophilaceae bacterium
AGCGACGCCGCGCTGATCGCTCCCTCCAGGTCGCCGGGATCGTGGGAACCGATCAGGATGGAGGTGTCGAGCAGGACGCGGTTCAAGCGGACGGGTCGGCGAAGCCGGCGGGCAGTCGCTCGAGGTCATCCGCGAGCGTCGTCGGGGCCGGAGTCTCGAAGACGCTCTGCAGTGCTCGGCCGCTGACCCAGCGGCCCTTGGCCGCGGGCCCGAGTCGAGCAACGGGCGTGCCGGCCACGGTGATCGTGAACTCCTCGCCAGCTTCGGCGCGCCGGAGCACCTCCGCGACGTTGTCCCGCAGCTCCTTCTGCGGAATGGCCGTCATCCCCGCGAGTGGCAGATCTGCTGGCGCCGGTCGGGGGCGCCGCGCCTCTCACCGTCCCTCCGCGCGGTACCCGTCGTAGATCGAGCCCATCACGAGCTCTCCCGCCCGCGCCCTGAACTCCTCGTCATCGAGCAGCGCCTTGAGCAGCTTGCCCTGCTTCTCGCGGTCGTCGCCGACCTCCATCGCGGCGCCGATCAGCAGGTCGTCGCGGTGGCGGACGAAATCGTCGCGGGAGTTGGCCTCAGCCTGGGCGACCAGCTCCGCGTTCCCCTCCCTCACGCTGTCGCGCACGTCGGTCAGCACGCGCAGCGCGTCGGCGTCGCCGAGCTCGCCGCCGTAGCGCTCGTTGAAGGCCTCTACGAGCTCGGCGAGCGGCCCGAGCGGGATCTCTCCCTGAGCTTCCCCGCCGGTGCCGTCGCCGGTGATGCCCGCAAGCGGCTTCGCGCCGTCCTCGCTCAGCCCGATGTGCTCGGTGCCCACCCGCTCCAGCCGGAAGTGGGTCAGCTCGACCGTTCCCGACAGGTTCACGCCCCCGTCCGGCGCCCGCGAGAGCAACCGCTTGAGCAGCACCTTCGAGAACTGGAACAGGACCTCGGTCTGTGGCGGGACGTAGGGCACCACCTGGGCGAGGAAGCCATAGAAGCGGAAGAACCGGTTCAGGGCGTCGCGTAGCTCCCCGAGGCGATCCGAGTCAAGCGCGACCGCCCGGTCGTAGGCGGACTGCGTCGAGGTGCTGAGCAGGGCGTGGCGCTTGTGCTCGTCCACCTCCTCGACCGCGGCCCAATCACCCACGAACCGCTCGAGCTCGGCGTCGTCGATCACGCCGTAGCTCCTTACCTCGTCGGCCGAATCGAAGAGCACGTTCGGATCGGTCGGACCACCCTCGGTCTGCCCGTAGAACGGCTCGAACGCCGCTCGGATCTCCTCGGCCGTGTTGGCGAAGTCGAGGACGTAGACCTCGTCCTTGCCGAGCGCCGCGCGGTTGAGCCGCGACAGCGTCTGCACCGCGTTGACGCCGACGAGCTTCTTGTCCACGTACATCCCGCACAGCTTCGGCTGATCGAAACCTGTCTGGTACTTCTCGGCAACGACCAGCACGCCGTACTCCGGCTTGTCGAACTCCTCGGGCAGCTTGGTCTCGGACAGCGGCCGGCCGCCGATCTTGTTCATCTCCGGCTCGGTGTAGCTCATGCCCAGGTTGTCCGCATCGGGACTGCGGATCGTCACCTCGTCGGAGAAGGCGACGAGCGCGCGGACGTCGTCGTGGCCGTGGCGCTCGATCTCCTGGTCGAGGGCGCGCTTCCACTGCACGGCCTCCTCGCGGCTCGCACAGACCACCATCGCCTTGCCGCGACCCCCGAGCAGCGGCCGGACGACCTGCTTGAAGTGCTCGACCACGACCGCGGCCTTCTGAGCCTTGACGTAGGGGTGAAAGCGCGCGAACTGGGCCAGGCGCGTCGAGGCCTTGCCCTTCGGGACCTCGAAGGTCTCGCGCGCCTCGGTCTCGAGCCGAAAGAGCTGGTCGTAGGTCGTGTAGTTGCGAAGGACGTCGACGATGAAGTCCTCCTCGATCGCCTGGCGCATCGAGTAGGTGTGGAACGCGGCGAGCGAGCCGTCGACGGGGTCGCGATCGCCGAACAGCTCGAGCGTCTTGCCCTTCGGTGTGGCGGTGAAGGCGAAGAACGAGAGGTTCGGCTGACGTCCCCGGGCGGCGAGCTGGGCAAGCAGCGCGGGCGGTGTGCCGTCGTCCTCGTCGAGGTCGAGCTCGTCGGCGGCCACCGACCCAAGCACAGCCTTCAGGTCGGCGGCCGACTCCCCGGTCTGCGAGGAGTGTGCCTCGTCGACGATCACCGCGTAGCGACGGTCGGCCAGCCGCTCGCCCTCCTCGTTGAGCTGGCGCAGCACGAACGGGAACTTCTGCAAGGTGGTGACCACGATCTTGGCCTGCTGGCCGAGCAGCGCCTCGCGGAGCTGCGACGAGTGCTGGTCGACCGAGCGCACGACCCCGGAGACCTGCTCGAACTGCTCGATCTGGCGCCGAAGCTGAGCATCGAGCACGCGCCGATCGGTGATCACGACGACCTTGTCGAACACCTTGACGTCGCCGGCGTGCAGCGACGAGAGCTCGTGCGCGAGCCAGGCGATCTCCTTGGTCTTGCCCGAGCCGGCCGAGTGCTGGATCAGGTAGTGGTGGCCGGTGCCGTGCACCCGCGCGTGCGCCTGACACTCGACCACGACGTGCCACTGGTGGTAGCGGGGGAAGATCGTCGTCGGGCGGGTGCCCTTGGGGGCCCCGGGCGGCGGCGGCTCGACGTGGACGAACTTCTGGATCAGCTCGAGCCAGCGGTCGCGATCCCAGACCTCGCGCCAGACGTAGGAGGTCGGGTGGCCGTCGGGGTCGCCGGGATTGCCCTTGCCGCGGGGCGACCGGCGCCGCCAGAACCCTGGTTGAACGGCAGGAAGCGGGTCTCGGGGCCCTCGAGGCGCGTGGTCATGTAGGCGAGTTCGCTGTCGAGCGCGAAGTGGACGAACGCGCGCCGGGCGAAGAGCGGCGCGCGTGGATCGCGCTCGTCGCGGTACTGCACGATGGCGTGGTGGACGTTCTGGTCGGTCCAGCGGTTCTTGAGCTCCGCGGTGGCGGTGGGGACCCCGTTGACGAAGAGGACGAGGTCGACCGAGTCGCTCCGGCGCGGATCGAAGCGCACCTGGCGCACGACGCGCAGCCGGTTGGCCTCGTAGGCGGCCAGCGTCGACTCGTCGAGCGAGTGCGCGGGCTTGAGCTGGCAGAGCGAGAGGTTGACGCCGCGCTCAGAGAAGCCGCGGCGGAGGACGTCGACCGCGCCGTGGCGGTCGAGCTGCTGGGCGAGGCGCTTGACGAGGCCGGTTCGTGCCTGCTGCTCGCTACCGGCGAGGGAGACGAGCCGTTGCCACTTCTTGGGCTGGGTCTCGGCGACGAAGCCGGTGATGTCCTCGGGGTAGAGGCCGAGCTCGGCGTCGTAGCCGTGGGGGTCGCCGGTGAGCCAGCCGCCGGAGGTGGTGAGCTCGGAGACGATCAGCGTCTCGAAGGCGGCCTCGGTGTGAGGGACGACGCTCATGTTGAGAGGACCTCGGGGCGCCCGCCCTCGCTGGCGGCGTGGGCGGACTCGTCCAGCTGGCTTTCTGAAAGCCGATTGACGTCGAGCTTCCCGGTAACGGCCTCGGCGATGAGGGCATCGCGGTACTCGGCGAGCCTCCGGGACAAGCAGTCGATGCTCTTGCGCATGTCGTCCGGACCTGTACGCATCTCCCGAATCTCGCGGACAATTCTGACCTGTTCGTCGACCGGCACGTCGGGGAGCCGCAAGTCCTTGATCACCTTGTGAGTGATCTTCGGCATCGAGCCAGCCGCACCCAGCGCCGCCGGCTCGATCTGCGCGCGGCCCGCGGGCGCATTCACTGCTAGCTCGACGAACTGGGGGTACCAAGTCGTTTCCTCGAGTTTCAGCCGATACAGCAGGTCGGAGATCAAGAGGCGAGGACGCGTCTCCTCGACGGCCGCGCAGCTGCCCACCAGCTCCCGGGTGTTGCCGCGAGACATCAGAAGATCCCCTGGATGGACCTCCAGCTCGGGGCGCGCCGGTGTCCCAGCCGGGAGAGCCTTGTGCTCCCGCCAATGAAACTCGCCTCCGCTCACGCAACCGAGCTTCAGCACGCCCCACTCGTCGGCTTCGGCGATGCGATTCGCGCACTCCGGGCTCCACCCCTGCTGGATCGACTTCATCCCGTGACGGAGTCGGACTCTGCGTGCTCGAACCATCAGCCCATCGAACAGGGAGGCCCTGAACGTGCAGGCAACGGTGTCTGCTCGACGGGCGAGCGAACGTAGTTGTGACAGTCGATCGGACTCTTCGTCGAGGAAGTCCGCGATGAGTCTTTGAGCCGCCAGACCTGGAGCCGGCACACTGACTCGGCCGAGATCCTCGCCGGAAATCTCCTGGAAGGTGGTGCCGGTCCCGGCACCGGTCAGCACGCCGCTGGACGCCTGAAGCGCGTACGCGATGAACCGCGGATCGGTGCTGATGAAAGGCACAAGGGCCTTGCATCCCTGATTGGTGGCGGCGGCCCGATCGGTAAGCGCGAGGTTCCCTATGGGTGCCCGCGAGGTGACAACGACGCTTCCTGCTGGAACGACCGAGGCCGAGCACGCAGCAAGGCCGGCTTCCGTCAGGGTACGTGCTGATTCACCGAGAGTTCCGCCGTGCAAGGGAGCCACGTCTGTTGGGGTGTACCAGGTGATCGGCCCACCCCAAAATCGCTCATCGACAGGCGGCGTCGAGCCGCCAACGATTCCTGTCAGACGCTTGAGGCGTACGAGGGGATGGTCCTTCAAACGAGGACTTCCTCGAGCAGTCTTCGAATCTCAGCCTCCAACTCCCGCAGCTCCGCCTTGATCTCGTGGCTCGGGCGCGGCGGCGTGTACCTGTAGAACAGCCGCGTGAACGGAATCTCGTAGCCTTTCTTCGCCTCGCGCTCTGCGACCACCGCGTCCGGGGCGTGCGGCAACACCTCGCGCGCAAGGTAGTCGTCGATGTCCTCGCCGAGCGGAACCTCCTCGGTGTCTCGCAGCGCTGAGTCGAAGACGACTCGGCCCTTCCCGTCGTGCACCACCGGCCCAGCCGGACTCCGCACCAGGGACCGTGCACTGAGCGCTTTGACCAACGACGCGCTTGGCTTCGAGACCGCGGGAGCGATCGCCGATCGCAGCGCCTCCCGACACGCCCCCTCGTCGTCGAAGCGCTGCTCTGGCATTGCGGCAAGGACGGCGACGAGCGTTTCGCGCGCGGTCTCGTCCAGCTTGGCAACCGACCGATCGTTCTCGACGCTGTCCCAGGAGTCGGGCCGAAACTCCCACCGCGCCCGCAACGGCCGCTCGACCACGATCGTCCGGTATCCGAAAGCCTCGTTCGGCAAGACCTTCACGAGCTCGCCCTCCTCGAAGGCACCATGCAGCCGGGTGACCTCCGCGATCTGCTCCGGCGAGATCTCCCGTCGCTTCTCCCCCAGGCTCTTGCGCATCTTCACCCACTGCCCCCGAGCATCGATCAGCTGCACTTTGCCGCGGCGCTCCTCGCTCTTGCGGTTCGTGAGCACCCAGACGTAGCTCGCGATCGCCGTGTTGTAGAAGAGCTGCTCGGGCAGGCCTACGATCGCCTCGAGCAAGTCGTTCTCGATGATCCAGCGACGGATGTTGCTCTCGCCCGAGCCGGCCCCGCCGGTGAACAGCGGCGAGCCGTTGTGGACGATGGCGATCCGGCTGCCGCCGTCCTCGCGCGGGCGCATCTTCGAGATCAGGTGCTGGAGGAAGAGGAGCTGACCGTCGGACTTGCGCGGCAGGCCCGCGCCGAAGCGCCCGTCGTGGCCGAGTCGCTCGTGCTCGTCGCGAACCGCCCCCTCGACCTTCCCCCAGTCGACGCCGAAGGGCGGATTGGCGATGCAGTAGTGGAAGCTGCGGCCGGCGTGCCCGTCGGCCGAGAGCGAGTTGCCGAAGGCGATGTGCGAGGCGTCCTGTTCCCTGACGAGCATGTCGGCCAGGCAGATCGCGTAGGACTCGGGGTTGAGTTCCTGGCCGTAGAGGCGCACCAGCGCCGACTCGTTGTAGGCGCGGATCTGCTCCTCGGCCTCCGAGAGCATGCCGCCGGTCCCGCAGGCACAGTCGAAGACCTCGCGGATCGCGCCCGGCGCGCGCAGCGCGTCGTCGTCGCCCGAGAGCAGGAGGTTCACCATCAGCCGCACGACCTCGCGCGGGGTGAAGTGCTCGCCGGCGGTCTCGTTCGACTGCTCGGCGAACTTGCGGATCAGCTCCTCGAAGATCGTGCCCATCTCGTGGCTCGGAACGCGGTCGGGGTGGAGGTCGACCGCGCAGATCGCGCCGACAACCTGGTAGAGGAGATCCGCGCGGTCGAGGCGCTCGACGTGCGCCTCGAAGTCGAACTTGTCGATGACCTGTCGGGCGAGATCCGAGTAGCCGTCGATGTAGGCGCCGAGGTGCCGAGCGATGTTGCCCGGATCGTCGAGGAGCTGATGGAAGCGCAGGCGGTGACGGTTGAAGACCTGATGGCCCGCGACCTTCCTCAGCGCCGGCTCGACGTTCTCGATGCCGGAGGCCTCGAGCTCCGTCCCCTTCTCGATCACGAGATCGCGGCGGTCCTCCATCACCTGGTCGAGTCGCCGCATGACGACGAGCGGCAGGATCACCCGGCCGTACTCGGAGCGCTTGTAGTCACCGCGCAGGAACTCCGCGATCTCCCAGATCAGGTTCGCGTGGTTGCGGATCTCGTTGGTGCGGATCTCCATGCCGGCCGCTACTCGCCGGCGCTCGTCGCCTCGCCGCCGAGCCGCCGCCCCTCGGCCGCTCCTCCCTCGCCCGGCGCCCCCGGCAGCACCGCCCCCAATCTCCCGATCGCCTCCGTGAACTCGCTCGGGATGATCCACATCTTGTTGGCGTCGCCCTGGGCGATCTGCGGCAGGGTCTGCAGGTACTGATAGGCGAGCAGCTTCGGGTCCGCGTCCCCGCGGTGGA
>JACCUC010000118.1 GCA_013812065.1 Thermoleophilaceae bacterium
GCGCCGTGGGCGAGATCCGCGACGAGCTCGAGGTGCGCACCAAGGAGCTCGAGTCCCAGGGCAAGCTGCTCGAGTCCCACCGGCTGCGCCAGCGCACGCAGTTCGACATGGAGATGCTGCGCGAGCTCGGCTTCTGCAACGGGATCGAGAACTACTCGCGCATCCTCGACGATCGGGCCCCCGGCGAGCGACCGTTCTGCCTACTCGACTTCTTCCCTGACGACTTCGTCTGCTTCATCGACGAGTCGCATCAGTCGGTGCCTCAGATAGGCGGCATGTACGAGGGCGACCGCTCGCGCAAGCAGACTCTGGTCGACTACGGGTTTCGCCTGCCGTCGGCCCTCGACAACCGCCCCCAGACCTTCGACGAGTTCCTCCGGCGCGGAACGCAGACCGTATTCCTCTCCGCCACACCGGGCGCCTTCGAGCACAACCACTCGTCGCGGATCGTCGAGCAGATCGTCCGTCCGACGGGCATCGTAGATCCCGAGGTGGAGGTTCGCGCGACCAGGAACCAGATCGACGACCTGATGAACGAGCTGCGCGGCCGCTCCGAGCGCGGCGAGCGGGCGCTCGTGACCACGCTGACCAAGAAGATGGCCGAGGACCTGACCGACTACCTGCTCGAGTACGGCTTCAAGGTCCGCTACCTGCACTCAGAGATCGACACCCTCGAGCGCATCCAGATCATCCGTCAGCTGCGCCTCGGCGAGTTCGACGTGCTTGTCGGAGTCAACCTGCTGCGAGAGGGGCTGGACCTCCCCGAGGTGTCGCTCGTGGCCATCGTCGACGCCGACAAGGAGGGCTTCCTGCGCGGCGAGACCTCGCTCATCCAGACGATCGGCCGCGCGGCCCGCAACGTCGAGGGGCGGGTCATCATGTACGCCGATCGCGAGTCGACGGCCATGCGCCGGGCCATCGAGGAGACCGACCGCCGCCGCGCCATCCAGGTTGCCTACAACGAGCGCCACGGGATCACCCCGGAGACCGTCCGCAAGGCGATCTCCGACATCGGTGACTTCCTGGCGCTCGAATCCAAGGTCCCCGCGCGCGAGGGCCGCCGGGCGCGCGAGCGCGCCGCCGAGGCCGCGCGAATGAGCCCCGAGGAGATCACGCGCACGCTCGTCGAGCTCGAGGAGGAGATGCTCGCGGCGGCGGACGAGCTCCGGTTCGAGTACGCGGCGAAGCTGCGGGACGAGATCAAGGGCTTGCGTCGCGAGCTCGGCGAGGTCGAGGTCAGCTAGTTTGCGGCTGGGAGGGGGCGGCGTCTGACGGCCGCACCCGTAAGGTCTAGCATTCGCTGCTAAACCAGGGAAAAGGGGCTTCATGGATCTCGACAGGGGGAAAATCGAGCGCACCGACTTCGCGAGTGCCCGGCGCGGGTACGAGCCGGCCGAGGTGGACGCCCACCTGCGAGAGGTCGCCGACGCGGTCGAGGACCTGCGGGCGGAGCTCGAGAGCCAGGCCGAGCGATCCTCGAGCCTGTCGGGCGCGGCCAGCGAGCGTCTGCGCCTGATCCTCGACGCCGCGGAGGCGAGCGCCACGGAGATCCGCTCCGACGCCGAGGACGAGGCTCGCCAGACCGTACGCGAGGCGCGCAGAGAGGCCCGTGCCACGACCGAGGAGGCCGAGCGTCGCGCTAGTCAGCGCGAGGAGGAGAGCGAGACCGCCAAGGCTCTGCTCGATCGCATGCGCACGGCCGCCGGAGGGGCGATCGAGGGCCTGCGCGGAGAGGCCGAGGCCCTGCGGACCGAGCTCGAGGAGGTCTCGGGGTCGAGCGGCGCGTCGGGCGCCGGGAGGTCCCAGCGCGCCGCCGTGGACGAGGAAGACTCGGACATCGGCGACACCGTGATCATCGAACCGGCGGTCGGAGCCGAGCCCTCCGGTGACGAAGTGCTGCTCGAGCCGGAGCCCGGTCCCGACGACGTGCTGATCGAAGAGGAGGAGCTGGTCGTCGTCGAGGAGGAGGACGTCTTCGTCGCCGACGAGGATCCCGGCGTCACGACCGGGCGCTCCGCTCCACAGAGGCCCGCTTCGGGTCGCTCGACCTCGACCGCCGACGTCGAGGGCGCCCGCCTGATCGCCCTGAACATGGCGCTCAGCGGCTCACCGCGCGCCGAGACCGCCGACTACCTGCGAGAGACCTTCGGGCTCGAGGACGACGCGCTGCTCGACGACGTCTACGAGCGCGTCCAGGCCTCGTAGACAACCCGCGCGACCCGCGACTTTCGGGCGCGAGAGACCTGGGGGCAGTCCGCCGGCCGCCCTAGACTCAAGGGGGTGACCACCGTCTCCTCCTCCGGCCGCCTCGTCGTCTCGGGCGCCCGCGAGCACAACCTCCGCGACCTCCACCTCTCGCTCCCGCGAGAGGCGCTCGTAGTCATCACGGGGCTCTCGGGCTCGGGCAAGTCGAGCCTCGCCTTCGACACGATCTACGCCGAGGGCCAGCGCCGCTACGTCGAGTCGCTGAGCTCCTACGCGCGGCAGTTCCTCGGGCAGATGGAGAAGCCGGACGTCGACTCGATCGAGGGCCTTTCGCCGGCGATCTCGATTGACCAGAAGACGACGTCGCGGAACCCGCGTTCCACGGTGGGCACCGTGACCGAGATCTATGACTACCTGCGCCTGCTCTGGTCGCGGATCGGCCAGCCGTTCTGCTCCAACTGCGGCGAGCCGATTGAGGGCCAGTCGGTCGAGCAGATCGCCGACCGCGTGATGATCCTCGACGAGGGCAAGCGCTTCATGGTCCTCGCCCCGGTCGTGCGCGGGCGCAAGGGCGAGTACGACAAGCTGCTCGAGTCGATGCGCGCCGAGGGCTACTCGCGGGCCCGCATCGACGGCGAGGTGCGACGCCTCGACGAGGCGGCCGGCACCAAGCTCGACAAGAAGTACAAGCACGACATCTCGATCGTCGTCGATCGCCTGGTGATGAAGGAGGGCCTGCGCAAGCGGCTGACCGAGTCGATCGAGGCCGCCGCGGGGCTCGCCGACGGCCTGGTCGAGGTGGAGGTGCTGAAGGAGACCAACACAAAGGCGCCCAAACCCCGCACCCCCGGACGCGAAGCGGAGGAGGTGCGGGGAGTTAAAGGGGCGAAGGGGGCGGGAGCGCTGCCGCCGGACGTCGAGGAACGGCAGACGTACTCGGAGAAGTTTGCCTGCCTCAACTGCGGGCACTCGATGCCGGAGCTCGAGCCGCGGATCTTCTCCTTCAACTCACCCCACGGCGCCTGCGAGCGTTGTCACGGCCTGGGCTTCCAGAAGGTGATCGAGCCCGACCTCGTCGTCCCCGACCCGACGCTCTCGCTCGACGAGGGCGCTTTGCAGCCATGGCGGCTCGGGCACTCCCGCTATTGGAAGCGCCTGGTCGAGTCTGTCGCCAGGGCCTACGGCGTCGACCTCGACACGCCCTGGCAGGACCTCTCCGAGGAGGACCGGGAGATCTTTCTCTACGGCACCAGCTCCGAGCGACACCACGTCAGCTACCGCAACCGCTTCAACCGCCGCCGCTCCTACTCGGTGCGCTTCGAGGGCATCGTCAACAACCTCGAGCGCCGCTACCAGGAGTCAGACTCCGATGCCGTCCGCGACCGCATCGAGGGCTACATGGCCGAGCGGCCGTGTCCTTCCTGCAGCGGTGCCCGCCTGCGCCCCGAGAGCCTCAACGTGCGCGTCGGCGGCATCTCGATCGACGCCTACACGCGGATGTCGGCGACCAAGGCGCTGAAATGGATCCAGGGCCTGGAGATGACCGCGACCGAGGAGGCGATCGCGCGCCTGATCGTGCGCGAGATCAACGAGCGCCTCCAGTTCCTGGTCAACGTCGGCATCGGCTACCTGTCGATGTCGCGTGCGGCGCGCACGCTCTCGGGCGGGGAGGCACAGCGGATTCGCCTCGCGACGCAGATCGGCTCCAGCCTGGTCGGGGTCCTCTACATCCTCGACG
>JACCUC010000149.1 GCA_013812065.1 Thermoleophilaceae bacterium
GGCGTCACCGCGTTCTTCCTCGCCGATGACCTCGGCTCGGCCTCGGCGGCGGCGCGGGCCGCGATCGAGGCCGGGCGGGCGATCGGCCTGGCCGCCGAGACCCTCGTCGGCGACCTCGAGCGTGACCACGGTCCCCTCGCGGCCGGCGAGGTCCACATGAACGTCGGTGTCCACTGGGGCGGAGCGCTCTACCTCGGCCAGATCGTGACCGGCGGACGCCTCGAGGTCACCGCGCTCGGCGACGAGGTCAACGAGGCGGCCCGGATCCAGCAGTCGGCGCGCGACGGTGCGCTGCTGGCCTCGAAGAGCCTGCTCGAGCGACTCGAGCCCGACGACGCAGCCGCAATCGGGCTGGACCCGGACCGGATCCGCTACCGGATGCTGGCCGAGCTCGACGGGGCCACGGACAAGGCCCGCCGCGACGCCGGCAGCGTGGCGGTGACCACGATCACGCCTTGAGCTTGCGACCGGTCGTGAACAGCCACTGCGCCCAGCCGTAGAGCGGCAGGGCGAAAGCTGCGACGACAGCCAGCGACAGCCCGATCCCCACGTCGCCCTGTCCGAGGAACCCGTAGCGCACGGCGTTGACGAGGTAGAAGAGCGGGTTCGCGTGCGAGACCTGCTCCCACGGCGCGGGCAGCGCGACCACCGAGTAGAAGACGCCTCCGAGGAAGACGAGCGGCAGGATGACGATGTTCGAGACGAAGGTGTGGTTGTCGAAGGTCTCGGCGAAGATGCCGACGATCGTCCCGAGCGCGCTGAAGGCGATCAGGCCGATCAGGACGGCGGCGAGCAGCACGAGCGGATGCTCGACGCCGATGCCGGTGAGCGGGATCGCGAGCGCCACGAGCCCGAGCCCGATCGCCAGCGAGCGCACTACGCCGCCGACCGCGTAGCCGAGGTTGACCTGCCAGGCGTGCATGGGCGCCGAGAGCACGTCGTTGATGTAGCGGTCCTGGCGGCCCTGGAAGACCGAAGCCGAGGTGTTGTTGTAGGCGGCCTGGACCATGGCCATGGTGATCAGACCGGGAACGATGAAGACCTCGTAGTCGAGCCCACCGAAGTCGCGGATGCGCGCACCGAGCGAGAGCCCGAAGACGAGGATGAAGAGGATCGAAGAGACGATCGGAGCGAGCACGGTCTGGGTCCAGAGCTTGAACACGCGCAGGCACTCGCGGCGAACGAGCCAGCCGAGGCCGGAGAGGCCGCCGCGCCAGCCGCGGTCGGAGACTGCTGCGGTGGCGTTTCGGGCGCTTGCCGCCTCGACGGCACTCATACGACCCGCTGGGCCGCCGGACCCGAGCCGTTCGCCGCCGAGGCGAGCCGGCCGGCGCCAACGGTCTTGATGTAGACCTCGATGAGCGACTCGGCGCCGTAGCGCTCCCGCAGCCCCGCCGCCGTGTCGCGGGCGACCAGCTGGCCGCCGCCGATCAGGGCGATCTCCTCGCACAGCTCCTCGGCCTCCTCGAGGTAGTGCGTGGTGAGCAGGATGGTCGTTCCCTCGGAGTGCAGCCGGCGGATGTAGCGCCAGAGCTCGTGGCGCAGCTCGACGTCGACGCCGGCGGTCGGCTCGTCGAGGATGACGAGTCGCGGGCGGTGCATGAGCGCGCGGGCGAGTAGCAGCCGTCGGCGCATCCCGCCCGAGAGCATCGGCGTGCGTACACGGGCCTTGGCGCGCAGGTCGAAGACGTCGATCATCTCGGCGGCGCGCGCGCGGGCGTCGGCGCGGGACATGCCGAAGTAGCCGCCGTGGTAGACGAGCGTCTCCTCGACGGTCAGGAAGCGATCGAGGTTCACGTCCTGCTCGGCGAGCCCCACGACGCGACGGGCGCTCAGCGTGTCCGCCGGCTCGCCGAAGACGAGCACCTCGCCCGCGGTCACGCGGATCAGGTTGGAGACCGCGCTGATGAGGGTCGTCTTTCCGGCGCCGTTGGGACCGAGCAGGCCGAAGAAGCGGCCGGAGGGCACGGAGAGGTCGAGGTTATCGAGGGCGAGGGTGCCGTCGTCGTAGCGCTTGGTCAGGCCGCGGAGCTCGAGGGCGGGGGGAGCGTCGGGCATTGCGCAAGCCTAGGGACGGCCGCAGGCCGTCGCGGGGCCGGGCTTGCGGATCAGACTCGGACGACCTCGATCCCCTCGAACTCCGTGAAGTCGTCGTCCTGCGTCCATACTGCCGCCCCGTGGACGGCCGCGGTCGCGGCGATCCAGGTGTCGTTGACGCGCGGCCGCCGCCCGCGCTGTAGCTCCCCAGCAGCCAGCCGGGCGTAGGCGGAGGCGACCGGCTGATCGGCCGGCAGGCCATGCGCGCGCTCGCGGGCCATGACCAGGGTCTGAATCCTCGTCGCTCGAACCTCCTCGTCCTGCGCCACGAGCACTCCGACCTCGAGCTCCGCGAAGGTCACCACCGAGACGGCGACGTCCGCGGGAAGCGACCTCTCGAGCGGTCGACCGTGCTCCGACGCGATGAAGACGGAGGTGTCGAGGACCGCCCGGCTCACCGCGGCTCGACGGTCTGCTCGCGCAGCGGCGCGAGATCCTCAAGAAGCCGTGCGTCGGCGGGAGCAGCTCTGAGAACCTCCTCCATCACCGCTCCCGATACCCATCCCGAGCGCGTCGCAGCCGGTCGAAGCTCGGCAACCGGGCGGCGGTTCACCGTGATCCGAACGTGCGCCCCGCCCTCGACTCGGCGCAGAACCTCGCCCGTGTGGTTGCGGAGGTCACGGGCCGGCACTTCGTCCATCGCGCACATACTGTAGCAGTCGTGTGCACAGGGGATTCGCCGTCCAGACCATGGCCCCTCTGCACAACCCGGGCCTCGCCGTCATCCCGACCCTGGGTCCCCGAGAAGCTGGCGCGCTCCGATGGGCGTTGACGCTGCAGCGTGCTCTGAGCCAGTCCCCTCGCTACCCCGCCAGCGCCCGCCCGTACTGCCGCTCGTAGTACTCCCGGTACTCCCCCGACCGGATCGGCTCCCACCACCACTCGTTCTGCCGATACCACGCGACGGTCCGCTCGAGCCCCTCCTCGAAGCGCACCCGTGCCTCCCACCCGAGCGCGCGCGTCTTGTCGGCCGAGAGCGAATACCGGCGGTCGTGCCCCGGGCGGTCTCGGACATACTCGATCAGCGACTCGTCGCGCCCGCACGCGGCGAGGATCCCGCGCACCACGTCGATGTTCTCGAGCTCGTCGGGGCCGCCGACGTTGTAGACCTCGCCGCGGGCGCCCTCGCGCAGGACGACATCGATCGCGCGCGCGAAGTCCTCGACCCAGAGCCAGTTGCGCACCTGACGACCGTCGCCGTACACGGGCAGCGGATCGTCGGCGAGGGCGTTCAACACGCACAGCGGGATCAGCTTCTCCGGATACTGCCGCGGCCCGTAGGTGTTCGAGCCCCGGCAGATGACCGCGTCGAGACCGTAGGTGTGGGCGTGCGCGGAGACGAGGAGGTCGCCGGCGGCCTTGGTGGCGCTGTAGGGCGAGGATGGGTCGAGCGGCGACGCCTCGGTGAACGTGCCGTCCTCGATCGAGCCGTAGACCTCGTCGGTCGAGACCTGGAGATAGCGGTCGACGCCGAGCTCGCGCGCGGCCTCGAGCAGGATCGTCGTGCCGATCACGTGCGTGACCGCGAAGCCTTCCTCGCCCGCGATCGACCGGTCGACGTGCGACTCGGCGGCGAAGTTGACGACGGCATCGCAGCCGGCCATGGCATCCCGCACCGCGGCGCGGTCCTCGATGGCGCCCACGTGAAACTCGATCCGATCCTCGAGCCCCGCGAGGTTCTCGCGCCGCCCCGCGTAGGTGAGCTTGTCGAGGACGACAATCTCGTCGCCGGGCCGGTCGTCGAGAACCGTGCGGACGAAGGTCGAGCCGATGAACCCGGCGGCGCCGGTGACGAGCAGCTTCACCCGGCCACCCCCTGCCGCTCGGTTCGCGACGCCAGATAGGCGGCGAGCCCCTGGGGCCACGGGCGCAGGTGCGGCGTGTCGGGCCGCTCGCTGTCGAGCGCCGAGTACGCGGGCCGGGGCGCCGGGCGGTTCATCTCCGCGGTGGTGATCGGAGTAACTCGGCAGTCCACCTCGGCCCCGCGGAAGGTCTCGGCTGCGAGCTGCGCCCACGATCCGGCGCCTCCGCCGGCGACGTGGTGGATCCCGTAGTCCTCGGTCGCGATCAACGCCACGAGCGCCTCGGCGAGGTCGACGCAGAACGTCGGCGAGCCGGTCTGATCGTCGACCACCCGCACCTCGTCGCGCTCGCCGCCCAGACGCAGGATGGTCTCGACGAAGTTGGGGCCGCCCGGGCCGAAGAGCCACGCCGAGCGAACCATGAAGTGGCGCGGGTTCGCCTCGATCGTCGGCGCCTCGCCGGCGAGCTTCGACTCGCCGTAGGCCGACAGCGGAGCGGGAACGTCGGACTCGACGTAGGGCTCGCGCTTGCCCCCGTCGAAGACGTAGTCCGAGGAGATGTGGAGAACGCTCGCGCCGACCTCGGCGGCGGCCGCGGCGACCGCGCCGGGAGCCCACCCGTTGACCTCGAAAGCGGCGGTCCGCTCTTCCTCCGCCCCGTCGACGTTCGTGTACGCAGCGCAGTTGACCACCGCGTCGGGGCGCTCGGTGTCGAACCGGCGGCGCAACGCATCGGTTCGAGTCACGTCGAGCTCCGCGCGCACGAGCGCGACGACGCCGTGGCCGTTTCGCCGGGCCGCTCCCACGACCTCCTGGCCGAGCATCCCCCCCGCGCCGGTGACGAGCAGCTTCATCCCCGCCTCGTCCGGGCTCACAGGATCGCGATCTCCGCGTTGTCGCCGACCACGAGCCGGTAGGCGCGCGGCAAGGCCGGACTGCGGCCGACGCGCACGTTGCGTCCGATCAGGCTGGCCTCGATCCGGCCCTCGAGGTTCTCGACGGTCGAGTCGGCGAGCACGATCGAGTGCTCGATCTCGCAGCGCTCGATGCGCACGCCCTCGCCGATCGCGGTGTATGGGCCGACGTACGCGTCGCGGATGACCGAGCCTGCGCCGACGACGGCCGGACCGCGCACCGTGGCGCGCTCGAGCCGCGCCCCGGGCGCGATCGCCACACGTCCCTCGACCCGAGTTTCGACCAGCTCACCCTCGACTCGCTCGGCCAGGTCGTCGAGGATCAAACGGTTGGCCTCGAGCATGTCCTCGACCTGCCCCGTGTCCTTCCACCAACCCTGGACCACGTGAGGATCGACGCGCAGGCTGCGGTCGACCAGCTGCTGGATGGCGTCGGTGATCTCGAGCTCACCGCGCCCCGAGGGCTCGATCGCCCGGGCCGCCTCGAAGATGTGCGGCGAGAACATGTAGACGCCGACGAGCGCGAGGTTCGTCTGCGGGTGCTGCGGCTTCTCGACGAGCCGGGCGATCCGGCCGCCGCCGTCGAGCTCGGCCACCCCGTAGTTGTGCGGGTCGGGCACCGGCGTCAGCAGGATGAGCGCGTCGGGCTCCTCGGCCCGAAAGGCGTCGACGAGGTCGGTTATGCCGTCGCGCAGGAGGTTGTCGCCGAGGTACATGACGAACGGCGACCGCTCGAGGAAGGGCTCGGCCGTGAGGACGGCGTGCGCGAGCCCGAGCGGCGCGTCCTGCTCGATGTAGGTGATCCTGACCCCGAACCGCTCGCCGTCGCCCGCCGCAGCGCGGATCTCGCCGCCTGTCTCGGGCGCGATGACGATCCCGACCTCGCGGATCCCGGCCGCCGCCATCGCCTCGATGCCGTAGAAGAGGACTGGCTTGTTGGCCACCGGCACGAGCTGCTTGGCGCTCGTGTGGGTGATGGGGCGAAGGCGCGTGCCCTTGCCGCCGGAGAGGATGAGGCCCTTGAGGTCCCGCATGCCGTGGGCGCGAGGCTAGTACGTTCCGTCCGACGCGCGGCTTAGTTTTGGTCAGCTATGGAAGCTGCGCTCACCTTCCCCATCTCCCACGCGCGCGTCGAGGTTCGTGGCGGCGCAATCTACATCGACGGCCTCTCGATCGACGACCGCACGCTCGCCGAGCTCGTCGAGCGCCGGCTCGAGCAGGGCGTCACCGGCGAGGAGACCGTCCGCGACGCGCTCGAGATCGGCGCCCGCGTGCTCGACCGGGAGGCCACCGGGGCCGAGGTCGACTTCGTCCGGCGCGAGTTCGAGAAGCTCTCCGGCGAGGTCGAGCGCTCGTTCGCCGAGAAGGCACGCGGCGTCGCCGAGCAGATGCAGGGCCAGTTCGAGCGCTTCCTCGGCGAGGACTCGGGTGCGATGGCCAAGGCGCTCGACGCGCACGCCGACGACCTCGGCGAGCTCATGGCGCGCAACTTCGGCGGCGAGCGCAACACCGCCGTCCAGCACCAGATCCGCGAGTTGACGGTACGGACGCTCAAGGAGTCGCACGCCGATCTCCTGCGCCAGTTCTCGGCCCAGGACGGACACAACCCGCTGGCGGACTTCAAGGGCGCGGTCGTCCGTGAGCTGAAGGCCGCCCGTGACAAGGACGACACCTTCCTGCGCCGGCTGACCGAGCTCGGCGGTGAGATCCAGCGCCTGCGCGACGCCGAGGAGAGCCGCACCGAGATCGACGCCGAGCGCGAGCGGGGGACCGCCAAGGGACGGAGCTTCGAGCAGGCCTGCTTCGACGCGCTCGAGGGCATGGCGGCGGCGCGCGGCGACGTCGCCCACCACGTCGGCGACGAGCGCTCGGCGAGCGGCGGGAAGCTCGGCGACGTGGTCATCGAGCTCGAGGCCGCGCAAGCGGAGTGCCGCGGGCGGATCACGCTCGAGGTCAAGGACGAGCAGCTGTCCAAGAACAGGGCCTGGGACGTCCTCAACGGGTCGCTCGCCGAGCGCGACGCCGCCTTCGCGATCCTCGTCGTCGCCTCGGAGGCGAAGGTGCCCTCGGGCCGCGAGCCCCTGCATGAGTACGAGGGCA
The DNA here is from genome assembly GCA_013812065.1 of Thermoleophilaceae bacterium. GTDB lineage: Bacteria > Actinomycetota > Thermoleophilia > Solirubrobacterales > Thermoleophilaceae > JACCUC01. Next base: position 6,914 of record JACCUC010000149.1, read on the forward strand.
ACAAGATGATCGTCACCCTCGACAAGGATGAGCTCGACCCCCGCCCGCTCGAGCTCGCCTACCGCTACGCGCGCTGCCGGGTCCTCATGGCCCGAGAGCGCGAGCTCGAGGTCGACGCCGCCGGTGTCCGGGACGCGGCCGAGGAGGCCCTCTCGGCGCTCAAGGACGCCCAGCGTATTCGCGTCGCCCTCACCGGCGCGAGCAAGAGCGTCGGCAGCGCGAGAGAGGCGCTCGACGCGATGGTCGCTCGCGTGCAGGCGAGCATCGAGCGGGTGGAGGGAATGGTCGCGGCGGCCGAGAGCACCTGATAGCGCCGTGGCTCCCGGAGGCTTTGCAGCGTGGGTCGACGGGGTACCTGCATTTCACCCGGTTTCGACGAACGGACTCACGTATGGCCAAGCGGAACTCATCCGCGGTGCACACGGTCGACCTCAACCTCCATCCCAACGAGGCCTCGGACCTCCTGCGCGTCGAGAACGAGCGCATCCTCGACGCGCACGGGTGGGACCGCGCGTTCTGGACGGTGCTCGATGACGGAGCGGTCGAGAACTGCGTCGCCGTCGTCGGTCACGCGCGCGGCGGCGAGGAGGACGAGGCCTCTTGGGCCATCGCCCGCCCGCGCTTCCGTGTGAAGCGCAACAAGGACGCGACCGAGGACGCCGAGGCCTGCGCCCGTCAGGGTGGATGGATCTATCTCGTCGGCTCGCAGTACGGCGGCAAGTCCGGTCCGCTCGAAGGTAGGCGAGCCTTTCTCGCGCGCTTCTGGGAGGCCGACCTCACAGGCGAGGTCGGCGCGCAGAAGGTGGAGATGCAGGTGGCCATGAACAAGTTCAGGCTCCACCGTGCGGTCAACGATGCGCTCGCCGCCTTCGGCCCCGAGCTGTTAGGTCCGGGGCTCAAGGTAAGCAAGCGGTTCCTCGCCGCGAAACCGGACGGGGTCGGCAAGCGTGGGCGCGGACGTGTTCTCAAGACCGACGTGCCGATCAACGTGGAGGGCGCCGCCTTCGACGACGAGGGCGCGATGTTGCTCGGGCTGCGCTATCCGGTCACCGCCGAGGGCAACCCGATCATCGCCGAGCTCATGGGCGCCGAGCGGTCGTTCGAGGATCGCCGCGCCGCGCCGGTCGCGCGGCGCTTCTGGGTCGTCGGCAACGTCGGCAGCCGCGAAGAGCCCGTTGGCTTCCGCGCGCTGCACCGGCGCGGACGCGAGCTCCACGCGATCGTCGGGAGCCTCGACTCGGTCGGCAAGGACAGCACGCTCCTTGAGGACCATCCCGAGGGAGGCAACGCGATGTGCAGCCACATCCGGCTCAAGCTCTCGCGGGCCAAGGATGGCGGGCTCGTCGACGCCGAGACCGTCCAGACCTTCGACTTGCCGAACGTCGAGGGACTCGCCGCGGCCTCGGCCGGTCGCTTCTACTACGTCACCGACGAGGACGACCGCGTGCACATACGCCTCATGCGCCGCGAGACGGCGCAGGGCGCGCGCAATCGCCGGACGAGCGCCGCCGGTATGGTCAAGGCTGGCGCACAGTAAGCGGGGCGCGGAGGCGAGCGACGCCGCTAGGCGCGCACGACGCCCGCGAGCGCCTCCGCCGCCTCGAGCACCGCCCGCCGCGCATCCTCGGGCTCGAGCACCGCGGCGTCGCCCGCCTCCTTGAGGATCTCGCGGGCCAGCCAGGTCTCGCCGGCGTAGTGCAGCTCGACGACGACGGCGCCATCCTCGAGCTCCTCGATCACCGCGCGCTCCTCGCGCGCCCAGCGCGCCCGCTCCGGTGCCACCCACACCCGCGCCGCGCGCGAGGCCGGAACCTCACCGGTGCGAGGCCAGCCCTCGACGTCGGGCTGGATGCCCGGGCGCGGCTCGAAGGTCTCGTCGAGGAGCTCGGCCGAGCGGATGCGGTCGAGGCGGAAGCTGCGGGCCGCGTCGCGCTCCGGATCGAAGGAGTGCAGGTACCAGCCCTCGCGCCCGTTCAGGAGCTGGTACGGCTCGATCCGCCGGCCGACGAACTCGTCCTCGTTCTCCTTGTAGTAGTCGATCTCGAGTAGCCGGCGCTCGGCCACGGCCTGACTCACGAGGCGCGCGATCTTGGAGTCGTCGCCGCGGGCGCTCGTCATCTGGAGGCCACCACCCGCGGGGTCCTCCCCGAGGGCGGTCACGACCTTCGCCCGCGCCGAGGCGAGCGATCCCTCCGGTAGATGCTCGCCGAGCAGATCGATAGCCGCGACGAGGGCCTTGGCCTCGAGTGGAAGGAGGCGCGCGGGGCGCGCGAAGCTGTCGCCGTAGGGCTCGGGGTCGACCTCGATCTGATCGCCCTGGACCTCGGCGTAGAGAACGTAGTTGCCGCCGCCGAAGTTGACGATGTTGAGCACACTGACATCCTCGCGCAGCTCCTCGGCGGAGATCTGCAGCGTCTGACACAGCTCCGGGACGTCGAGCTTGCGGGCCTCGCGGGCGGCCTGGACGAGGATGCCGGTGAGGGTCATGAGCCGAGCGAGCCGCTCCGGGCGGATGGTGGTCTCGCGCTGACCGTCGCCGGGCGACTCGTATCCGTTCCCGCCTCCCGCGCCCCCGGCTTCGGCGCGCCCAACCACCGCCGGGGAGATGGCGAGCGAGCCCGAGTGGCGCTCGACGACGAGCCGCACGCGCTCGGTCACCTCCTCGACGAGCTCGTCGGAACCGAGAATGCGGGCGCGCTCGCCAAGCCCGAGCACCCAGGAGACGAGCAGACGCCGGTCGGAGTATGGGGTCTCGAAGACGATCCCGTCGTCGTCGGGCGCGTCGTCCGCCTCGCCGGCGGGCACGACCGTGCCGACGTGGCCGAAGTGGCGCTCGACGAGCCAGTCGACCCGGCTGGATACCCAGATCCGCGCCGTGCCCACGGGCTCGCCGAGCTGCCAATCGGCGCGGGTGGCGTAGACGCGCGGGTCGAAGTCCTTGGGCGGCGTGAAGTCGTGCTCGGACTTGCTCGCGTAGGCGACCTTGCCGCGGATCCGCGAGAGCCGGAAGATGCGGATGTCGTCGCGCTCGCGGGCGCGACCGATCAGGTAGAAGCGACCGCCGCGAAAGAGCAGCTGGTAGGGATCGACGCGGCGGGTCTCCTCGGCGTCGCGACCCATGGTGTAGTAGTCGAAGACGATCGTCTTGCGGCGGAAGATGGCGGTCTCGATCTTGCCCAGGCGCTGTGAGACGTCGCGCCCGCCCGCGGTCGCCGTGATCGCGAGAGAGACCGATCGCTCCTCGGGGGCGGTCAGCGGCGACGGGTGTCCCCAGGACAGTTGCTGCAAGGCGAGCCGCAGCGGCTCGGCGTACGCGAACTCGCCGTCGAGCAGAGCCAGCGCGGTCCGCAGGGCACCGAGCTCCTGGTCGGTGAACTCGATCGCCGAGAGGTAGAAGTTCTCGGGCGGAAGCGTGTAGTTCTCGGCGTCGAAGTAGCCTTCGGCGGGCTTGTCGACCTTGAGCTCGATGCCGAGCGAGTCGAGCTCGGCGCGGTCGGCGTAGAAGCGGCGCGCGAACGCGTCGTCGTTCATGCCGGCGTAGCCCTCGACCGCCTCCTTGATCTCGAGCGCCGTCACCGGGCGGCGCTCGGCCATCAGAAAGGAGATCAGCGAAAGCTGGCGGATCAGCTTCTCGGTGTCCTTGGCCATGAGGCTACGAGGATAGGTGGCGCCGCTCGGCGTCGCGGGCCGCTACGGGCGAGAAGTCACGCTTGTAGGTCGCTCTTTGCGGAGTTCGTGGGTCTTCGCACCCGAGCGTGCATCCGATGCCCTACGCGACGCGCACGGCCAGCCCCGGGTAGTCGATCAGGAGCCCGTGCTCGTCGTATTCGAGCTGGGCCGAGTAGTCGAGGGCCGGGGCCGAGTAGTCGTAACGGCGAAGCGCTCCATCGTCCTCCGCGAGCGCGTAACCCTGTTGCAGAGGCTCGACGCTCAGATCGAGGGCGCGAACCCACGCCGCCGGCGCCTCCGCCCTTTTCCCAACCCCGAGCCCGAGGCGGCGGACGGGGAGCGCATTGGTCAAGACCGACGCTTCGAGATCGACGTCGAGGCAGCCCTCCAGAGCCGGCGCGGGCTGTCCGTCGAGCCGCCAGCGGCCCTCACCGTCGTGCTCGAGGGTCAGTGCGTGCGATCCCTTCCGCGAGCGACCCGCCACGTCTGCGTGCTCGGTGGTCCACGTCGGGCCGAGCCGAAGCAGGTAGCGAACCGCCCAGGGCTTCCCGTCCTCGACGGCCGTCGAGTGGCCCTCGACGAGGTAGCCAGGCTCGGTTCGGTCGATGAAGACGACTTCGAAACCGGTGCGGGCGCCCACGTGGCGCCAGGCAGCACGGACAGGCAGGTTCGGCAACGTCCCGGTGCCGCGATACGCCAACTCAGGGGCCCGGCCTGGCCGAGCCGGCGTGGAGGCGCCTACGCCGCGTAGTGACCGTTCTCGCGCGGAGCGAAGTACGCGGCCGCCGAGATCCCCCGGTCGAAGCTCGACCACTGCTCGCCGTCGCCGAGGGTCTTCTCGATGCGATCGAAGCTTCCGAGCCGCCCGCCGAGGTTGTCCATCATATGGACGAGCGTCGCCTCCCGAGTACAGGGGACGACCGGGCTTCCGTGCTCGAGCGCCCCGTGGTGGGAGAGGATGATGTGCAGGACGGCCTGGGCGGTGTCCGGTGGGAAGCCGGGCATGCTCTCGATCTCGCGCCGGACCATGTAGTAGCCGAGCGGGATCTCGCCCTGGAGGCGCCCGGCGTCGGTCATCTCGATCCCCTCGCCCGCCGCGGCGTAGGCCTCGATCTTGCCGATGTCGTGCAGGAGCGCCCCGGTGACCGCTACGTCGCGATCGAGGCCGGGGAAGGTCGTCGCGACCGCGCCGACCGCCTGGGCGACCGTCAGGCAGTGCTCGAGCAGGCCATGTCGATAGGCCTGGTGGTAGTGCTTGGCGGCGGGCGCCTCGCTCCAGACCCTCCACGTGTCCGAGCCTTCGGCGAAGAAGCGGCGCAGGAGCTCTCCCAGCGCCGGGGTACGAACGGTCTCGATCAGCGAGCGCAGGTCGCCGACCATCTGATCGACCGGCTGCGGCGGCGCGTCGTGCAGATCGGCGGGGTCGTACTCCTCGCGCTCGGCCGTCCGCAGCGCGCGCACGGTGAGCGTCGCTCCGTAGCGGGCATCGACCGAGAAGCCGCCCGTGACGTGCACGACCGACCCGACGGCGCATGCGGCGAAGCAGTCGTCGACGGAATCCCACATTACGGCCTCGCAGGAGCCCGTGACGTCGCAGAGCTGAAGCTTCAGGAAGGGATCGCCGTTCTTCTTGAGCCGGCGCGCGCGGTCGCGGACGAGGAAGATCGAGTCGACCCCCTCGCCGTCGGCGAGGTCGCGCACGTATGCCTTCGCCGGCGCATCGAGGGTCGGATGGCTGAGGGCCGACTGCGTCATCGCGAGGGCGAACGTACCGGCCGCCTCGGACGCCTCGAGCTCAGCCGCCGTAGTACCGAAGCGCCCGCGCCCCGAGGTCGGCGGTCAACCGCCCGTTCTGGACCGCCGACACTCCCGAGGAGAGAAACGGCACGACGCGCGCGCCCATCCGCAGGGCCATCCTGCGGCTCACGAAGCGCATCAACCTGCTCTGCAGCGTCCGCTCGCCCGCGCGGTCGAGCCGGGAGCTCACGTAAGCGACCGCGATCGGCTGGCCGGTCCGATCGAGTGCGGCGCGGGCCGCCGCCGGGGTCTCGTAAAGGTCCTGCAGGGCGAGCAGCTCGGCGGGGCGCATCGGATGCGCCGGGTCGAATCCGTGGGCCGCGGCCACGAAGAAGACCATCCGGCTCTGGAGCCAGGCGAGGGCCGCGAGGTCGGGGACCACGGTGAGCGCGCCTCCCGCTCCGACCACCGCGCCCTCCGCGCGCGCCATCCGCGCGTGCCGGCGCACCGCCTGGCCTGCGATCTCCTCCGGCGGGTGCCCTTGAGCTCGCAGGCGCTCGGCAAAGCGTCGAGCCGGGCCCGCGAAGCGCTCCGCGGCGGCGAGCGCGACGATCTCGGGCGCGCGGTCGGGCTCGGCCCGCAGGCGCGCGAGCAGGGAGGCGGGGGGCTCCTCGACGCCCTCCGGGGAGGGAGCTTGGGTCACAGCGCGCGAGCATAGGTGACGTGGGTTTGCCGTCTGCGTGGCGCGGGCAACCGGACGTCATGACCTCTTCGGATATTCCCAGCGCGCCCACAGCCGGCATCCTCAGCGAGGACCACCGCTACGCGCGCGAGCAGATCATCGAGATGCTCCAGCAGGCCTACTTCATGGAGCTCGAGACCGTGATGAGCTACCTCACGAACTCGATCAACCCCGACGGAGTGCGCGCCCAGGAGATCAAGGAGTCCCTCGACGAGGACATCCAGGAGGAGCTCGGGCACGCCCAGCAGTTCGCCAACCGCATCAAGGAGCTCTACGGAGTCGTGCCCGGCTCGCTCGAGTTCAAGGCCGAGCAGAGCTTTCTCCAGCCACCGACCGAGCAGACCGACGTCGTGCACGTGATCAAGGGCGTCATCCAGGCCGAGACCGGCGCCATCGAGCACTACGCGAGCATCATCGAGTTCTGCGACGACGTCGACCTCGTCACCCAGGACATGGTGATCGCGATCCAGCGCGACGAGGAGGGCCACCGCCGCCTGTTCGAGGGCTTCCTGCGCGAGTATCAGGCCGAGGGCCGGGCGTAGGGGAGGCCCGCGGCGCGGGCCGGCGAGGCCGGTCAGCTCGCACCCAGGAGGAACCGGCATGTCCGGCTGAACGCACGGGTACGGTGACTGGATGAACGACCTGAACTGGACCGACCATCCGCGCCTGCGCAACCCGTTGCTCGTATGTGCGTTCAAGGGGTGGAACGACGCCGGCGAGGCCGCATCGGCGGCGCTCCAGTTCCTGATCGAGAGCTTCGACGCCGAGCAGGTGGGGACGATCGATCCCGAGGAGTACTTCGACTTCTCCGAGACGCGCCCGACGGTGAGCCTCGAAGGCGGTCGCTCCCGGGTGATCGAGTGGCCGGAGGTCGCCTTCCACGCGGCGGGCGTGACCGGGGCCGATCGCGATCTTCTCCTGCTCGAGGGGCCAGAGCCCTCGTTGCATTGGCGGAGCTTCACCCAGACCGTCATCGCGGCCGGACGCGAGCTCGGCGCGCGCGAGATGGTCACTCTCGGCGCGCTGCTCGCCGACGTCCCCCACACGCGCCCGACTCACGTCACCGGCCTTGCCTCCGACGACTCTCTGATCGAGCGCCTCGGCTTCGAGCGCTCGAGCTACGAAGGGCCGACCGGCATCGTCGGGGTGCTCCACGACGCGTGCACAAGGGCGGAGATGCCCTCGTCGAGCCTGTGGGCCTCCGTCCCCCACTACGTCGCGGCCGCACCCAACCCCAAGGCCGCGCTCGCGCTCGTGCGCAAGTTCGAGGGACTCGCGCGCATGGCCGTCGACGCGAGCGCGCTCGAGGAGGCCGCCGAGGACTACGAACACCAGGTCAGCGCCGCCGTGGCCAGCGACCCCGACGTCAAGGCCTTCGTCGAGCGCCTCGAGCAGTCGGCGGACGAGTCGGAGGAGACGTCGCCGCCCCAGCGGATCCCCTCGGCGGATTCGATCGCGAGTGACTTCCAGCGGTTCCTGAAGCAGCGGGGGCCGGAGGAGGAGGGCTAGCCGGCTCTCGGCGGCGCGATCTCCCCGGGCGCGACCGCGTTCACCGATCGAGCATGCGCGGGGGCCGCCCGCTGTGCACACGATGCGCAGGAAAGTCGGCTTGTCCAGCAGGCACTTGAGCGTGTTGTGGCATAGCGCGGCCGTGAAGGTCGCCTCTGCGAAGGGGGAGCGCCTCGTTTAGATTTGACCACCACGAGGATTTGGGGTCGTCCGTAAGGCTCTCGAACAAGGCCGCCGGCTTGCGGTCGACACCGACGAGCTTCATCTGCGGGCCCAAGCGCTCGCGCAGGGCCGCGAGCGCTGCCGCTCTTCACCCTCGCCCCCTGATCAACGCGCGGCGACGACGAGCATTCGGCGACTGTCCGGGGCCAGCTTCTCACCGCCGGGGCCATAGGCCGCGCTCTGCTCAAAGCCGGCCTCGCCCAACCAGGCCGACAGCTCAGTAAACGAGGGCTGCGATAGCGAGAATCGCGTCCGCCTCACGCGGCCGTCGCGGACGATGATGCGCTCCGTGCGGGAGCGACCCGCAGCCAGGTCGAAGTGCACGCGGTCGATCATGAGATCGTCGCCACGCTCGGTGAGCGCTACGAGCGGCGCCCCGCCGACGGGCATCTGTCGGATCAGAGCATCGCGATTGATCTTGTCGACCATCAGGCGTCCGCCCGCTCGAAGCGCTCGGTGATACTCGGACAGCACGCGCCTGTTGTCCTGGTCATTGAAGTAGCCGAACGACGTATACCAGTTGACCGCGGCGTCGAAGCGCCCCGACCATGGCAGCTCGCGTAGGTCGCCGAGAACATACTCGACCTCGACGCCGGACTCCTCCGCATCGCGACGTGCTCGCGCGAGGAACTCCGTGTTGCTGTCGAGCCCGGTCACGCGCAGACCACGGGCGGCGAGGCGGTTGGCAATTCGCCCGTGTCCGCAGGGAGCATCGAGCACCGCTGCCCCTGGCGGCAGATCGAGCAGCTGGACGATCAGATCAGTCTCGCGGTCGCTGTGCTCAGACGCGAGCCGATCCGCGTAGAAGTAGAGGTAGTCGTCGTCGAAGACCTCTGACCAGGGATCGTCCCGCCACTCCACGAGCACGATTGTGACCAGTAGGCAGGGAACGCGGCGGTCGCCCGACTCGCGGGGTGAGCGCGGCTCTATCGCGCTCATCCGCCGGTCCCTCTGGGAAGCTGCACCCGTGCGACGGGTGGCGGTGATCGGCTGTGGCGGGGCGGGCAAGTCGAGCTTGGCCCGCGACGTCGGGCGAGCGCTCGACCTCCCCGTCGTGCACCTCGACGAGCGCTACTGGCAGCCCGGCTGGCGACGGCTCGACCCGGCCGCTTGGTGGGCTCTGCAGAAGCGCCTCGTCAGATCCGACACCTGGGTCATCGACGGCAACTACCTGAGCACGCTCGAGCTGCGCCTGAGCGCCGCGGACACGGTGGTGTTCCTCGACCTGCCGAGCTGGCGCTGCGTCTGGCGGGCAACCTGGCGGGTCTTGCGCGGGCGCGGCCGCGCGAGCACCGCACCCGCCTGCCCGGAGCAACTCGATCGGCGCCACCTACGCTTCCTGCGCTACATCTGGCGCTTTCCACAGACGATGCGCCCGCGGGTGCTCGAGCGACTTGCCGAGCACGAAGAGAGCACCACGATCCTGCGATTGACCACTCCGTCGCAGGTCCGTCGCTTCCAAGCGGAGCTGTCCCGGTGAAGGACCACGACCTCTCCGCCTACGGGGAGCGCATCGCCGACGTCTACGACGACTGGAGCGGCCGCTCGATGCCTCACGCCGACGCGGGACGTCGCCGGTCCGCCGTAGGCTTGCTCCATGGCCGAAGGCACCCTGAAGGATTGGCTCGCCGAGCATCCTCCCCCCGATCACGCCTTCACCCAGTCGCTTGCGGTCGTGGCCGAGCGCGCGCGGGAGGGTGCGGATTTCCCGGTCGCGATCCGCGAGTTCCTCGACGAGTTCGCACTGCTGCCGCGCAGCGATCTCCGAGCGCGGGCGCTCTCCGATCAGCCGTCACCGACCGGAGCCCCGCGCTACGACGCCTATCTCGGCGCCCTTGCCGAGCACCTCGCGGCGATCCACGGCCTCGAGCGGCCCGCGTGGACGGTAGACCCCGTTCGCTTCCTCGAAGCGTTCTGGTTCCCGAGTGAGGTGCGTGGCTTTCGCGCGCTTGCGATCGCGCAGTCGCCCGCAGCCTTTCGCCGCCGGGGGATCTTCATCGCCCAGGGCTCGCTCGACCGGCGCTGACCCCAGGTGGACCGCGACGAGATCCTGACCGCCCTCAGCGCCCTTGCCGCTGCCCTCGATGCGCGCGGGCTGACGGGGGAGATGTACGTGGTCGGCGGAGCGGCGATCGCGCTCGCCTACGACGCGCGGCGGTCGACGCGCGACATCGACGCGGTGTTCGAGCCGAAGACGGTCATCTACGAGCTCGCTGCGGAGGTCGGAGACCGCCTGGCGCTCCCCGTGGGATGGCTGAACGACGCCGTGAAGGGATTCCTCGAAGGTCGCGACCCGCACGCGACGCCGGTGCTCGAGCTGCCCGGCCTCCGCTGTCTCGCCGCCTCGCCGCGGGTCCTTCTGGCCCTGAAGGTCCTTGCCCACCGCGTGGGTGAGGACGAGGACGACGTCCGCCTGCTCGCCCGGGAGCTCGGCCTACGGACCTCGAGCGAGGTGCTGGCGATCGCCGAGGAGGTTCACGCCGACCGCCTCGATGTCGCGGCCCGGTTCTTCGTGGAGGAGGTTTTCGGCGACGATCCGCCCGTGGGCGGTTAGCCGCCCCCCTACCGCTCCGCCGCCGGACACGCGATCCGGTAGTCGCAGAACGAGCACAGCTCGTACGACGGCTTGGGCTCGAACCGCTGCTCGAGGATGCCGTCGGCGACCGCGGCGACCGTGTCGCGCACCCGTTCGAGCTCCTCCTCGGAGTGCGAGACCGGCACCTTCTCGCCTTCCAGCACGTAGTGGTAGCTCTGCGCCGAGGTGGGGAGCTGCCACGACTCGCGCGCGCCCATCTGGTATAGGGAGAGCTGCACGTCGTCGCGCAGCTGCTCTGCGGTCTTCGGCTTGCCGGTCTTGTAGTCGATCAGCTCGTGGGAGCCGTCGGGAAGGCGGTCGACGCGGTCGACGCGCCCTCGCACGAGGTGTGGCCCGAGGCGGAACGAGAAGGAGCGCTCGAACCACACCGGCTCCCCGGGACGCTCGCGCTCGGCGGCCCAGTAGCGCTCGAGGGCGTCGACGGCACGGGCGCGGAACTGGCGGTCGTCGCTGCGATCGCCGAAGCCGGCTCGCCGCCAGGCGGCCTCGAAGAGGCTCATGAGCTCGTCGAGCGAGCCGTCGCCCTCCCCGCCGTGGAAGCGCTCGAGCACCTGGTGGACGACGATCCCGAAGCGCTGGTTGATGGTCGGCTCCTCGGGCACGCGAAATACGCGCGCGAACTTGTACTTGAGCGGGCAGAGGCGGTAGGTCTCGACGTCTGAGGCCGAGAGCATCAGCCCCTCGCCGCGGCGCGGCAGGAAGCTCTCGAGCGAGGGCTCGGCGCGTGCGCCGAGGGCCTCGGCTCGGCGTCGCTCGTCGTGCTCGCCCTCACGCAGGAGATCGTCGAGGGCCGAGGTCTCGAAGAGCTCCCGTTGCTCTTGCGTCGCTCCCCGCAGGAGAACGTCGTTGACCTCGGGAAGCGCATCGGATACGCGCTGGCCCTGCTTCTGGCGCTCGATCAGCGCCGCTACCTTCAGGAGCTCGAGGTAGCGCGTGCCGGCCTGCGCAACGTCGAGGTAGGTGTCGAGCCGCATCTCGGCGAGGTTGCCGCCCACGCGCGCCACCCCGTCGAGCAGCTCGTCGCGCATGATGCGGAACATCGAGTGGAGGCCCTCGGTGGGACCGAACAGCTCGTCCTCGATCGGCTCCCAGGCGCCAGCCACGGCCGCGTGCGCCGCCTCGAGCAGCGGCGACGGCCGGGCGGCCGCTCCCGCCCCGTCGCCGGTGGGCTCCGCCCAGGAGAGGACGACGCCGCGGCGGCCGCGGGTCATGGCCCGGTAGAGGAGCCGGCTGTTATCGGAGCCTGACCCGTCGGCGCGGTCGCCGTTGCGGCGGGCCGGGCTCGGCAGCCGCTCGGCGTCGAGGCCGAGCAGGAAGAGGTGATCGAACTCGAGCCCCTCGACGCCGTCCATGGTGTTGACCATCACCGCGCCGGGGATACTCGCGGGGACGCCCTCGTCTTCGCGCAGCCCGGACTCGGCGACGGCCACCAGGTAACGCACGAAGTCACGCGTGCTCGCCTCGGGCTCGCGGCGCATGAAGGCGATGGCGAGCTCACCGAGGCGGGCGATGTTGACGAGCCGCTCGGCGGTGTCGGCCTGGGTGGCGAAGAGCTGCTGGCGTCGCAGGCCGATCCGCTCGACCAGGCGGTGCACGAAGGCGTCGGGGCGCATCGACTCGAAGGCCATCGCCGCGGCACGCTGGAGGCGCAGGAAGGCGAGTCCGCGGTCGCGCCCCTCGGGCGAGAGCTGCGGCCCGTCGCAGGCGGCCTGGACTGCCGCGACCATGTCGAGCTTGCGTCGGCGGGCGAGCTGGGTGAGCCGCGCTACGTCGACCGAGCGCAGCTCGATCGGAGGCCGCGTCAGCGCGCGCACCGCCGCGCTCGAGTCGGCGGGGTCGGCGAGCAGGCGCAACCAGGCCAGCACGTCGCGGACCTCGGTGCGTTCGAACAGCGCAGCCGGCCCCTCGAGCCGAAACGGCACCGCGCGCTCCTCGAGTGCCGAGGCGAGCGCGCCGCCCTCACCGCGCACCGAGCGCACGATCACCCCGATCCCCTCCGGTGGCAGGCCCTCGAACGCGATCAGGCGCTCGACCTCGCGGGCGACCATCTGGGCCTGTGCGCGCTCGGACGCGCAGCGCCAGAAGCGCACGTCTCCGGCCGCGACGCCCTCGCGCCCGCGCGTGACCTTCCCGGCGGACCGCCCGCCCGCCGCGGCCACGGCG